>JBJMWH010000067.1:0-4725 GCA_045810245.1 Burkholderiales bacterium
TGTCCCTTCGCCTCGATGTTGGGCATGGCGGTCTCGACGCCGGTGCGCATCACCTCCGCCAGCGGCACCGGCGCGGTGCGCAGCTCGAGCTTGCCCCGGTCGATGCGGCTCACGTCGAGCAGATCGTCGATCAGGCGCGTGAGCTGCACGATCTGGCGCTCCATCATGTCGTGCGTTTCCAGGGCGGCGGGATCGGCGCGCTGCAGCTGCCCCGCACGCTCCTTCAGCTCGATCTCCGAGGCGCGGTAGCGGTCGCGCGCGCGGCGCATCGCCTCGCCCAGCACGATGATGAGCGAGCACGACAGCGCGAACACGCCGAGCGCCAGCGCGTCCGCCGGCCCGCTGATCGCGATCTCGCCGAGCGGCGCGATATAGCGCACGTTCACGATGGCGTATCCGACCACCATCGCCATCACCGCGGGCCCGAGGCCGCCGAACCACACCGCGATCGCGACCGCGCCGTACAGCGTCGCATACGGGATGTCGTTGCCGAGCCAGGGATCGAGGACCCAGCGCAGGTGCAGCGCGGTCAGCGTCACCGCGACCGCGCCGCCGTAGGCCGCGAGGCCCGAAATCCGCGACATCGCGCGCCGCTCGGCCGCGGCGTCGCCGAGCAGGAACGCGAGCAGCAGGCAGGCCGAGACCGCGAGGTTCACGCGCGAGGCGTGCCAGCCGATCGTTAAGCGCGCACCGCCCAGGTTCGAGAGCGTGAGGTCGGCGATCGAGGCGAGCAGCACCAGCCCCACCCACAGGTAGAGCAGGTCGCCGAACGCGCGCTTGCCCCAGAGGAGCGCGAAGGCCGCGGCGTGCAGGAAGACCGCGACCCACTGGACCGTGCGGCCGATCTCGGTGAACCGGTCTCCCGACAGGCCCGCGACGCGAAGCTGCGCGGCGAGCGCGAGAACGGCGGCGCTGCCGGCGAGCGTCAGCGCGATCGCCACGGCGAGCCGCCTGGCGCGCGCGTTCTGCGAAGGCTCCTTCGGCGCGAGGAGCAGCGCGGCGAACAAGAGCGCCGCCGCGCCCAGGCGCCACGCGAGATAGAGCCAGCTCACCGTCTGGCGATCGCCGAAGAACGGCTGCTCGTAGAGCGCGCCGGGGAAGGTCGCGACGTGCGCACCGGCCATGAGGCCGCCGTAGAGATAGGCGCAGCAAAGAAGGAGATGCGCGATGCGGCCGGTGTCGCGGTAGAGCGCCCCCAGCATGAGCGCGGTGCAAAGATCGGCGATGACGATCGCAAGCCCGTACACGACCACGATGTGCGGGTCCGTGGTCCCCGGCTCGCGCGCCCACAGCGCCGCCACCAGAGTGAGCGCCACGTACGTCGCCGAGAGCAGCGCGAACGTGCGCATCTGCGCCGGGGTCGGCGCGCGTGGCGGCAGCGCCGGCGCGTCCGTGCTCATCGGCGGATCATAGCGCCGGACTTAGCGTTCTTGCGGCAGAGCGCGGTTGAGCCGCGGCATGACCTCGGTCGCCATCAGCTCCATCGAGCGCCGGGCGAGGCCGGGATCGGCCCAGTCCATGCCCGCGTAGACGATCTCGCCGAAAGGGCCGGCGCTCTCGCGCAGTTGCAGCAGCTCCTCGGCCACCTTGTCGGGCGTGCCCCAGATGACGAGCTCGTCGAGCAGCCGCTCGAGGGTCACCGCGCTGTCGTCCTCGCTCTCGTGCCGCTTGAAGATCACGTGGCGCTTCGCGCGCATCATGTTGGCGCGCAGCTTCTCCCAGTAGAACCGGTACGGGCTGTTCGGATCGTCGCGGCCGTAGCGCCGCGCGGTGCGCGCGTCGTCGGCGACGAAGAGCGTGCGCGCGACGCGCCATTCCGATGAATTCGCCGTTGCTCCAGCCTTTTTCTTTCCCTCGGCATAGTTGGCCCAGTGCGTCTTGAGCCAGTGCGGCAGCAGGAAGTTGGCCGACAGCGGATGGAAGTCGCGCTCGCCCATGGCGATCACGCCCTTCGAATGCGGCGCCACCACCGTGCCGACGATCTCCGGGCGCGGCTTCTGGAAAGGCTTGTACATCGTGCCGCGGCCGACCTCGGGGACCTGCGTCCTCGCGGTGGACACCTTGAAGCGGTTGCCGGGGAGATTGATATCGTAAGGCGCGTTGCGCTCCCAGATCGCGAGGATCACGTCCATCGCCTCGGCGAACAGGCGGTTGCGGTCCTCCTCGAGGATGCCGAGCGCCTCGGCGTCGGAGGCGAGCGCCCCCGGGCTCACGCCGAAGATGAAGCGGCCCTGCGCCAGGTGGTCGAACATCGCCGCGTGCGCGGCGATGAGCACCGGGTGGCTGTGCGAGAGGTTCGAGGTCCCGGTGGCGAGCTTGATCGTGTTCGTCTCGGAAAGCAGGCTCGCGAGAAAGATGAGGCTGCTCGTGATGTTCTCTTCCGGGTCGGTGAGGTGCTCGCCGACGAAGGCGTCGTGGAAGCCCAGGCGGTCCGCGAGAATAATCGCCTCGCGGTCTTCCTGCAGCGTCGCCGCCGGCGCCCGCTCGCGCGGATGCAGCGGCATCGTGAAGAACCCCAGCCTCATTCCTTCATGATAAATCGGGGTCAGAGCCCGAATTCGTTTTTCCGCCGCGTGCGGCTAAAATCCAGGCGAATGCTTCGTGCCTTGGCGCGCTGCGCCTTTGCTGCGCAAGCGCTCGTGATCGCACCGGCCTTCGCGCAGAACAAGTCGCCGAACGACGACGCGGTCGCCGTCACGGCCCTGCGCAACCCGGTCGACAAGTCCTACCGCAGGATGGTCGAGGGGATGGACCTCTTCGAGAAGCGCCACCGGCTCGCGCCGAACGCCGCGCTGCGCTTCAAGCTCCTGCCGCGCCACCGCGACACCGACATGCGCGACGTCCACGTCGAGATCGTCGGCGACAGCTTCACCGCGCCGGTCGCCCTGGCGCCGGACAGCACCTTCACACTCGAACGCCGAGCGGCCGGGCTGAAGGAGAACGCTTCGGTGCGGCCGAACCGCAAGGCGAAGACCATGACCTGGCGCGCCGAGATCCGCACGCCCGGCCTGCCGCCGGACACCCGCCGGCTCGGCGACCTGCGCCTCGAGTGCGAGGTCGGCATGCAGGCCGGACTGATCTCGAACTACCGCCCGTGGCTCTTCGGCCTGCTCGATCCTTTTCTGCGCGAAGGCCCCGAATACTGCCGCCGCACCAATCCGCGCTACCTCTTCTTCGCCGAGCGGCCCATCTTCGGCGTCACGCTGGTCGCGGGCGAGCGCCGCGAAGCGCTCCCGGTCGAGCGTCTCTACGGCGGCGCGAGCCGCGACCCGCAGTGGAAGGAGGAGCTTCCGTATTGCGATTGCGAAGTGCTGATGGACCGCGCCTACTTCATGCCGCTCGGCGACTCGAGCTGGCCGGACGACACGCGGGTCGAGTTCGAGTACATGGACGCTCGCTCGTGAGGCTCCTCCTCGCCGCTTGCCTCGTCATAGGCGGGTGCGTCCTCCTCGAAGCTCCCACGAAAACACCGGAAACGGCCGCCCCGCTCGGCCAGGCCGAAATCCGTTCCGCCCGCGGCGCCGCGGACAAAATTTCCGTTGCTAAAAGCACCAAGGCCGACGTGCGCGCCGCGCTGGGGGATGCCATCGTGGTCGACTTCGAAAGCGGCTACGAAGTGTGGGTCTACAGAGAGCATTCGCGCGAAAAGGCGCCGCCGCCAGCGACGGAACTGGTTCTGTTGTTCGATCCATCCGGCACGCTCACGAAGAAGCGCATCCGCTGAGGGAACCTCGGCGGCCGTGCGGCGCGCCTCTTGCTGGGATCAGAACATCCCTCGAGGAAAGGAACGCCATGGCCAGCGCAACGCCGCAGGATCCGAGAAGGCAGCAGGTGAAGCAGCCGTTCCCGCCGCAAAAGCAGCCGCCGCCGGGAACCGAGCAGGAAATGCAGCCGAAGCCGGACCACGGCGAGAAGTCCTACCAGGGACACGGACGGCTCAAAGGCCGCAAGGCGCTCGTGACGGGGGCCGACAGCGGCATCGGTCGCGCGGTGGCGATCGCCTTTGCGCGCGAAGGCGCGGACGTCGCCATCTGCTATATCCCCGGCAGGGAAGACCAGGACGCCGACGAGACCGCGCACTACGTCGAAGCGGCGGGCGTGAACTGTCTGCGCGTGCCCGGCGACGTGCAGGACCCGGCGCACTGCCGCGACATGGTGGCGAAGGTGGTGCGCGCCTTCGGCGGGCTCGACATCCTGGTGAACAACGCCGCCTTCCAGATGACGCACTCGAGCATCCTCGAGATCCCGCAGGAGGAGATCGAGCGCGTGTTCCGCACCAACGTCTACTCGATGTTCTATCTCTGCCAGGCAGCAATCCCGCAGATGCCGCCGGGCGCCTCGATCATCAACACCAGCTCGATCCAGGCCTATCAGCCCAAGCCGCACCTTCTGCACTACGCCGCGAGCAAGGCCGCGATCGCGAACTTCACGAAGGGCCTCTCGCAGGAGCTCGCCGAGCGGGGCATTCGCGTGAACGCGGTCGCGCCGGGGCCGGTCTGGACGCCGCTCATCCCGTCCTCGAACATGGACACGGAGCACTTCGGCGAGAACGCGCCGCTCAAGCGCGCCGCCCAGCCGGTCGAGATGGCGCCCGTCTACGTGCTGCTCGCGAGCACCGAGTCGAGCTATGTGACGGGCATGGTCTACGGCGCCACCGGCGGCCAACTGATGCCCTGAACCGGCCGCAAAAGCGTCGGGCCGGGGCGACAGAGCGCGTTTCGGAAG
>JBJMWH010000068.1:0-2774 GCA_045810245.1 Burkholderiales bacterium
AGCTCGTGCGCGTGGACCTCGATCAACGGAAAATTGATTTAGTTCCTGCATGAGTCGGCAGGAAAAGCGTGAACCCCGGGTGGTGTTCGGCTTTCACGCGGTGCTCGCGCGCCTGCGCGCCGATCCTGCGTCGGTGCTCGAGATCTACCTCGACGAAACGCGCAACGATGCGCGCGCCCGGGACCTCGCCGCGGTGGCCGAGCGCGCCAAGGTGCACCTCATGCGCGTGCCGACCCGCCGCCTGGACGGCTTCTACGGCGGCGGGCGCCACCAGGGCGTGGTCGCGCGCATCGAGGTCCGCAAGGCTTCGGATTCCCTGGATGAGATCCTGGAACGGGTCGAGCACCCGCTGCTCCTCGTGCTCGACGGCGTCACCGACCCGCACAATCTCGGCGCCTGCCTGCGGGTGGCGAACGGTGCCGGAGCTCATGCGGTGCTCGCGCCGAAGGACCGCGCGGTGGGCGTGACCCCGACGGTGTCCAAGGTCGCGAGCGGCGCCGCCGAATCGACCCCCTACCTCATGGTGACCAACCTGGCGCGGATGCTCTCCGAGCTGAAGGAACGCAATATCTGGATCGTCGGCGCCGACGAGCGCGCCGAGAAAACCCTCTACGAGGCCGACCTGCCCGAGTCGATTGCCTGGGTGCTAGGCGCGGAGGGGGAGGGCATGCGCCGCCTGACGCGGGAATCGTGCGACCTCCTCGTGCGCATCCCCATGCGCGGGGAGGTCGAGAGCCTCAACGTGTCGGTGTCGGCGGGAGTCTGTCTGTACGAATCAGCGCGTCGTCGCCGCGCTCCGGCGTGATCTCGCGGAGCTTGCGCGCCACGACCAGCACGCTTTCGACCCGCGCCGCGAGGTAGCCGATCGAGGTGCGCTCGTCCCCGAAGGCAAGCTCGCGGGCGCCGCCGCGGAACATGCCGCCTTCCATGGCCGTCGGGTCCAGCTGCCGGAAGCGCGCGCTGCGGAAGTTGACCGTGTAAATCGGCGCCAGCGTGGAGATGACGTGGGCGAGGGCGTCGAGCTGGCGCTCGGAGAGCGCGGCCTCGGCGATCGAGTACTGCTGCGGATAGGCCCGCCGATGGACCATCCGCGCCGCAACTGCCAGCGAAACAAGGCCCTGCCTTACCAACCGCTCTGGAAAGTGGCCACTTCGATCGAGTCTGGGCATGGCCGGAAAGCGTATCGGGAAAGCCTCGGCGCGGGTGTGGGAAACCCCGCCGTTACCCCCTGTCTAACGAAAGATGACAACCCTGAGGAGTGCCTAACGCCATGAAACTAGATAGTAAGGACTACGCTCCGCCCGATCCGGCGAAGATCGACGCCGACAATCCCGCAGCGCTCCAGTTCTGGGCGCGCACCCTGGAGACCAAAGAAGAGAAAATCCGGCAAGCGGTCCGCAAGGTAGGACCCATGCTCGAGAAGGTGAAGCAGGAGCTCGGCATCGGCGGCGTCGGGTAGAACCCGCGTATAATCCGCCCCCTTCCTGGTCACACCGCTACGCATGGCGGTTGGCCTTAACCCATGGGAATAGGAGTCCAATTCGAGCATGCGACATTACGAGATCGTTTTCATCGTCCATCCCGACCAGAGCGAGCAGGTGCCCGCGATGGTCGAGCGCTACAAGGGCGTGATCGCCACCCGCAGCGGCACGGTGCATCGCCTCGAAGACTGGGGCCGGCGCCAGCTCGCCTACCCGATCCAGAAGGTGCACAAGGCCCACTATGTGCTCATGAACATCGAGTGCGACAACGAGACGCTCGGCGAGCTCGAGCACTCGTTCAAGTTCAGCGACGCGGTGCTGCGCCACCTGATCATCAAGATGGACAAGCCGCATACCGCGCCCTCGCCGATGATGCGCGAGGAAAAATCGAAGTCCATGATGGAGCGCGGCGGCGAAGCGCGGCCGGGAGAAGCGCCGACTGAACCGCCTCGAGCTGAACGGCCGGCTGCTTGAGCTGAGCGCGCTGCGCTACACGCCCGCCGGCCTTCCCGCGCTCGAATTCAAGCTCCGGCACGAGTCGGAGCAAGCCGAAGCGGGAACCCCCCGCAAGGTCGAGGCGGAAATCGGCGGCATAGCGTTCGGCGCGCAGGCCAGGCTCCTCGCAGGAGTGAAACTGAACACGGAACTGAAGGCGCACGGTTTTCTCGCCGCGAAGAGCAAGCGCTCGAAGAAGCTCGTGCTGCACGTGACCAACATCGAATTCGTCGAAGGACAGGAAAAGGAAACCGAAGATGCCTCCGCCGCGCAAAGGTAAAGGGAAGGGCAAAGGGAAGTTCGGCAAGGACAAGAAGGACAAGGGACAGCGGGCGCTGTTCCGGCGCCGCAAGTTCTGCCGCTTCACCGCCGAGAAGGTGGAGTGGATCGACTACAAGGACGTCGACGTCCTGAAGGACTTCGTCAACGAGACCGGCAAGATCATCCCGGCGCGCATCACCGGCACCGCCGCCGGCTACCAGCGGCAGCTGTCGGAAGCGATCAAGCGTGCGCGTTTCCTCGCGCTCCTGCCCTACACCGATCTGCACTGAGCCGCCGATGCAAGTCATTCTGATGGAGAAGGTGGCGAATCTCGGCGAGCTCGGCGATGTCGTCAAAGTGAAGGACGGCTTCGCCCGCAACTACCTCATCCCGCATGGCAAGGCGAAGCGCGCGACCGAGGCGAACCTCAAGGCGTTTGAAGCGCGCCGCTCCGACCTGGAAAAGGCGCAGGAGGAGACGCTCGCCAAGGCGAAGAGCCGCGCCGAGAAGCTCGAGGGTCTGACGCTGCAGATCACG
>JBJMWH010000069.1:0-8394 GCA_045810245.1 Burkholderiales bacterium
CTCCGCGGCGAGGTAGCGCTGCCTCTCGTGCCATGACTGCGCCGCGAGCTTGCGTCCGTGCCGGCCAAGGCGCTCGACCTGGCGCGCGAGGCGGCTCCAGAGCTCCGTTCGGCGCGCGAAGTACACCGGATAAGGGGCGCCGAAGAGCGCGAGGAAGCGCACCGCCGTCCCGCCGCGCGTCAGCTCGCGCGCGAGCTCGAAGGCGACCGTGCCGCCGGCGCAGAACCCGGCGACGATGCACGGGCCCCGCGCGCCCGATGCGCGGATCTGCCCGGCGAAATAGCCGGCCAGATCCTCTACGCGCGCGAACGGCCGGCGCTCGCCGCCCAGGCCGGGCGGCTGCAGCCCGAAGAAAGGCTGCTCGCTGCCCAATGCACGCGCCAGCGCGCGATAGCAGAACACGTCGCCGTTATGGCCGGGCACGGCGTAGATCGGCACGCGGCTGCCGCCGCGCTGCAGCGGGACCAGCGCCTGCGACTGCGCCGCAGCCGCCTGCGCCGAGGACAAGAGCACGAGCACATCGTTCTTGTGGCGCTGCAACTGGGCGCGCAGCTCCGGCGTCAGCGCGCCGGCCGGCGCGCTGCAGCGCAGCTCGCTGCCCACGATCCGCACCTGGATGTCGCGGCGGCGCAGCTCCGAAAGCAGGGCCGCCGCGCTCATAGCACGAATTCCTCGCGCTCGCCGCCGCGCCTCGCCGGCGGCGCCGCGAGCGAAGCGAGACCGTCGATCGTCGGCGCGAGCTGCGCCACGGTCGGCTGCTCGAAAAGATTGCGCAGCACCAGATTGATGCCGAACGCCTCCCGGATGCGCGCGAGCGCCTTCATCGCGAGCAGCGAGTGGGCGCCGAGGTCGAACACGTCGTCGTCGACACCGATCCGGTCGAGCCCGAGAAGCTCAGCCCAGATGGCGGCGAGCGAGCGCTCGGTTTCGGTGCGCGGCGCGACATAATCGGTGGTGCGTTCCTGGGCCTCGACCTGAAGCGCGGCGAGCGCGTGGCGGTCGAGCTTGCCGTTGGCGGTGAGCGGCAGCTTCTCGAGCAGCACGATGGCCGAGGGCACCATGTAATGCGGCAGCCGCCGCTTTACGTTTTCCCTGAGCACCGGGACCGTCGGGGGATCGAAGAAGGGCCCCGTCACTTTTGCGCCCACGAAGGCGACGAGCTGCTCATCACGCAGCAACACCACGGCGTCCTGCACCCGGTCGTCCTCGCGCAGAGCCGCCTCGATCTCGCCGAGCTCAACGCGGAAGCCGTGGATCTTGACCTGGTGGTCGCCGCGGCCGCAGAACTCGATGTCGCCCTCGGGCAGCATGCGGCCGAGGTCGCCGGTGCGGTACATGCGCGCCTGCGGGTCCGCGCTGAACGGGTCGCGCACGAAGCGCTCGGCGCTGAGCTCGGGGCGGTTGAGATACCCGCGCGCGACCCCGCGCCCGCCGATGCAGATCTCGCCCTTTTCCCCGGCCGGGACTGGATGGCCCTGTGGATCGAGGAGATGGATTTGCGTATCGGGCAGCGGCTTGCCAAGCGGCAGGCTGAGCGAGGGCGTGCGCGGCAGCTCCGCGCCGACGCCATAGGTGAGCACGCCGACGGTGGTTTCGGTGGGGCCGTAGTGGTTGTAGATGGCGCAATGCGGCGCGGCGGCGCGCAGCCGCTCGATCCATTCCAGGCGCGAGGCCTCGCCGCCCAGGACGAGGCGCCGCGCCGGCATGAGCTCTTCGGCCGCGGCGCCGCTTTGCAGCGCGGCGAGGTGCGACGGCACGATTTTCAGGACGTCGATGCGGTTCGCGCGCAGGTACTCGGCGAAGAGCGCGCGGCTCTCGGCGCGCTCCTGCGCGATGACGTGCAGGCATCCGCCGGTGGCGAGCGCGGGAAAGATGACCGTGTTGCCCAGGTCCGCCGCGAGGGTCGACACGCTCGCGTGCGCCATTCCCGGCTCGAGCTGCAGGCGCTCGGCGACGCCGCGCACGTAGTGCACGATGTTGCGATGCTCGATGCATACGCCCTTCGGCTGCCCGGTGGAGCCGCTGGTGTAGATGACGTAGGCCAGGTTCTGCGCCTTCACGCCGGTATCGCCTAGCGGCGCTTCGGCGCCGCTCCAGTCGAATTCGTCCAGACAAACAGGCTGCGCCGGCGCCGGCAGCTTCGCTGCGAGCCTCGATTGCGTAAGCGCGAGCTTCACTCCGGCGTCGGAGAGCATGAACGCGAGCCGCTCGCGCGGGAAGGCGACATCCATCGGCACATAGGCCGCGCCGGCCTTGAGCACCGCGAGCAGCGCCACCACCATTTCGAGCGAGCGCTCGAGGTAGAGCGCGACGCGCGCCTCTGGACCGGCGCCGAGCCCGCGCAAATGGGCGGCGAGCGCGTTCGCGCGTCGCTCGAGCTCCCGGTAGGTCAGGCGCGCGCCTTCAAAGGCGAGCGCATCGGCGTCCGGGGTGCGGCCCGACTGGGCCTCGATCAGGTGGTGCAGGCAGTTCATAGCGACCAGGCGATCAACTCCTTCATGATTTCGTTCGAGCCGGCGTAAATCCGCTGCACTCGGCTGTCCGCCCACATGCGCGCGATCGGGTACTCGCTCATGTAGCCATAGCCGCCGTGGAGCTGCAGGCATTCGTCCACGATCTGGCACTGGGTCTCGGTGAGCCAGTATTTGGCGATCGCGGTGCTCGGCTCGTCGAGCTCGCCGGCGAGATAGCGCACGATGCAGTTGTCCACGAACACGCGGCCGATCTGCGCCTTGGCACGGCATTCGGCGAGCTTGAAGCGGGTGTTCTGCAGGTCGAAGAGCGGCTTGCCGAATGCCCTGCGCTCCTTGGCGTAGCGCGTGGTGATGGCAAGCGCCTGCTCCGCCGAGGCCGCCGCGCCGAGCGCGATCTGCAGCCGCTCGTAGGGAAGCTGCTCCATCATCTGGGCAAAACCGCGGCCCTCGGCAGGCCCGAGCAGGTTGGCCGCCGCAACGCGGACGTCGTCGAAATAGAGCTCGCACGTGTCCTGACCGTGCATCCCGATCTTCTCGAGCGGCCGGCCAACGCGGTAACCGGCCAGGCCTTCCGTCTCGAGGATGAGGAGCGAGATGGCGCGCATGCCGGAGACCTTCGGGTCGGTCTTCGCAGCGAGGCATACCAGGCTCGCGTGCGCGCCATTCGTGATGAAGGTTTTCGAGCCGTTCACCACGTAATGCTCGCCGTCGCGCAGCGCCGCCGTCTTGATCGCCTGAAGGTCGGAACCCGCGCCGGGCTCGGTCATGGCGATCGCGGCGACACGCTCGCCGCGCGCCAGGCGCGGAAGCCACTTGCGCTTTTGCTCCTCGCTGCCGTAGGCGAGGATGTAGTGCGCCACCGTGCTCTGGATGGCCGAGCCGAAATGCACCCCGGCGCGCGCCAGCTCCTCCAGCACCACCGCCTCGTGCGCGAAGCTGCCGCCGCCGCCGCCGTACTGCTCGGGGACGTCGGCGAGCAAAATTCCGGCGCGCCCCGCCGCGGTCCAGGCGGCGGCGTCGGGCCCGTGCTGCGCGCGCCAGCGCGCCTGGTGCGGTACGAATTCCTTCTCGATGAACTGGCGCACCGTCCTGCGGAAGATGCGCGCTTCCTCACTGATCCAGGGCGATTCGTAGGTGGATGCAGTCATGTTGCGGGTTCGATAGCGAGCGCGGCAACAAAGCCCGGCCCGGGTGAAAGGCTCTCGATGGTCCAGCCGGGCGGCGGCGTCGAGGCGTCGAGCGTTTCGGGCGCTGCGGTCAGGCCGGTGCCGAGCCCCTTGGCGAGCGCCTCCTTGCGGGTCCAGATCCGCAGGAAACCGAGCGTGCGCTCATCTGGGGTAAGCAGACCGTAGTCGCGGCGTTCGCCCGGCGCGAAGAAGCGTTCGGCGATGGCGTCCGCTTCGCTCACCGGCCGGATCGCCTCCAGGTCGATGCCAAGCTCGCGCCCCCGCGAAAAGGCGCAAAGCGCGAGCTCGTCGCAGTGCGACATGTTGAACCGCCAGCCGCTCGCCGCGAGCTTCGGCGCGAGCCGCGGCTTGCCGCCCGGGCCCGACACCAGCTCGAGCGCCCGCGGCCGGGCGCCCACGCGCTCGGCGAGCAGCTCGCGCAGCCGGGCGCGGGCCACGATGAAGCGCCTGCGCTCGCGCTCGAAGCGCAGGCGCAGCGCGCGGCGGCGCTCGGCGTCGGTCAGGACTTCCCACATCGCGCGCAGCGCCTCCGATCCTTGATTCAGCCGGACGGCAACCACCTCGATCATGTGCGCATCTAGGTATCTTTGAGACAGTCAATGTAAGCGTCGCGAAGGGCGGCGGTTAACCTTCGCGCCGCGCGCACGCATGAGCCATTGGACTCAGTCCGTGCGGACCTGCAATAGGCAGGTCAGCGCAAGCCGGTCGATGGACTCGTTCGCGTGGAAGACGCAATGCTCGCGGCTCGCCATGTCGACCCTGAACCGGAGCGCGCGCGCCTCGATCATGGGGCTGCCGATCAGCCTCGAAGAGCGCCCCCAAGTCCTCGCCACGCTTGCCCAGGTGATCGAGCACGGGGAGCCGGGACACTACATCTCGATCACCAACACCGAGTCGATGTACCACGGGTTGCGCGACAGCGACCACGGCCGCTATATCCGCGGCGCGGACCTGTCGCTGTGCGACGGGGTGGGCGTGATTGTCGCGGGCTGGGCCTGGGGCCAGCGCATCGAGCGCTACAACGGACCGGTGCTGCAGCTCGATGCCTCGCAGTACGGCCTGGCGCGCAACTGGCGTCACTTCTTCTACGGCGGCAAGGAAGGCGTGGCCGAGGCGATGGCGCGGCGGCTCAAGCAGCGCTATCCGGGCCTCGTGGTATGCGGCTGCTATTGCCCGCCGTTCGGCGAGCTCTCGCCCGAGGAGGATCAGCGGGTGGTGGATCTCATCAACGCGGCGCAGCCCGACATCGTGTGGGTGGGCCTGGGACTGCTCAAGCAGGAGCGCTGGATCGCCGCGCACCTCGGGCGCATCCGCGCGCCCTGGATGATTGGCGTGGGCGCCGCCTTCGACTACCACGCCGGCACCGTGCCGTGGGCACCGAGCGTGCTGCGCGCGCTTGGCCTCGAGTGGCTGTTTCGCCTCGTGGTGCAGCCGAGGCTGCGGGCGAAGCGCTACTGGTGGTCGCTCGTGTTCGTCGTTCAATCGGTACTGAAAGGGATGTTCAGACCCATGGAGCCGCAGTGATTCGGATCGGACTCGCAGGACTGGGCAAGATGGGGTTGTCCCATCTCGCGATCTTCAAGACGCATCCGGAAGTCGAGGTGGTAGCCGCGTGCGACCCCTCGGCGTACCTTACCGACGCGCTCGCCAGGTTCACCGGGCTCAAGTGCTATTCCGACTTCGAGCGCATGCTCGCGCAAGAGGCGCTCGATGCGGTGGTGATCTCCACGCCCTCGCGCCTGCACGCCGCGATGGTGGAGCAGGCGCTCACGCGCGGGCTGCACGTCTTCTGCGAGAAGCCTTTCGTGCTCGACGTGCGCGACGGCGAGCGCCTCGTCGAGCTGGCCGACGTCAACGAGCGCGTCACGCAGGTGGGCTACCACCTGCGCTTCGTCGGCGCCTTCCAGGAAGCGGCGCGCGTGTTCGCCTGCGGCGCGCTCGGCAAGCTGCACCACGTGCGCGCCGAGGCCTACGGACCGGTGGTGCTGCGCCCGAAGGGCGGCACCTGGCGCGCGGCAAAGAGCGAGGGCGGCGGCGCGCTCTACGACTATGCCTGCCACGCCATCGACCTCATGAATTTTCTCGCCGGGCCGCCGGATTCGGTAGGCGGAGCGGCGCTCGACAGCCTGTTCTCGCGCGACGTCGAGGACGCGGTCTACTGCACGCTCTATTACCCGGGCGGCGCCACCGGGCAGCTGTCGGTGAACTGGAGCGACGAGAGCTTCCGCAAGATGTCGACCAGGATCTCGGCCTGGGGCGCGAACGGCCGCCTGGTGGCCGACCGCCAGGAGTGCCAGCTCTACCTGCGCGAGGCCGGCATGATGCAGGCCGGAATGCGCCCGGGCTGGTCGGTGCGCTACACCACCGAGCTCACCGACGAGGTCTGGTACTACCTGCGCGGCGAGGAGTACTCGGCGCAGGTCGACTACTTCGTGCGCAGCATCCAGCAGGGCCGCACCAACGGCACCAACAGCTTCCGCTCCGCGCTCGAGGCCGACCGGGTGGCGGCGCTGATCGGCGCGCAGCGCGACGCCGGCCCCGCGCGCGATCCCCGGCCGAGCCAGGCGAAGAGCCGCTGGGCACGCATTTTCAGCTAAGCGAGACGAGACAACGCGATGGATCGAGTGCTTTTCGGCGACAACCAGTTCTTCGGCGTCAACCACATGTCGGAGGAGAAGGCGCGCGCGCAGGCGATGCGCTTCCAGGACCTCCCGGCGATCATCGAGGTCCTGGACGCCGCCTACCAGGAGGGGATCCGCACCTTCATGTGCACCACGCACGAGCGCATGGGCGAGATCTGCGACCACTTCCGTGCCCACCGCGAGCGCTATCCCGACTACGTCTTCTACCCCTGCATGCCGTACGCCCATAAATACGCGAATGCGGTGACCGAGCTCGGCATGCTCGAGGCGCTGCGCAAGTTCCTGCCCGAGGAGGGCGCGCTCGGCGCCATGCTCAAGGCTGGCATGGCCGTGGCGAGCAAGGACGTGCGCGCCATCCTGCAGCTTCTGGTGGACGCCGAGATGAAGATGTTCCACGGCCTCGCCACGCCGGTGATCTTCGTCCAGAACGTGGTGACCGATCTTCTCCTCGGTCTCGGGATGAAGGAGGCGCTCGGCTACTTCGCCGAGCACGTGCGCGCGCGCTACGGCGCAGAGCCGGGCTTCATCACCATGAACCTGCCTCGCCTGCTCGACGTGCTCGACGAGCTCGGCATCGACAACCCGATCGTGTGCGCCAACATCAACAAGATCGGCTTTCGCATGTGCGGCGGGATCGAGGCCTACGAGAAGGCAATCGCCACGCGCCGCTTCCGGCCGATCGCGATGTCGGTGCTCGCCTCGGGGGCGATCGCGCCGCGCGCAGCGCTCGAGTACGTGTGTGCCCAGCCCGAGATCCAGTCGATCGTGTTCGGCGCCTCGAGCCGCGCCAATATCCGCCACACCAAGGCGCTGATCGACGAGCTCGACGCGCAGCGCGCGCGTCCGCGCCGGCCGCAGCTCGCGGCGGCATAGGGGCCGGCATGGTTCGCGTCAGAATCTTCTACCAGACCGATCCGGCCGGGGCCATTCCCGGCGGCATCGACACCTTCATCCGCGGGATGATCAAGGCCGCACCCTCCGACGTCGAGCTCTCGGTGGTCGGGCTCACGACCGATCCGCTGGCGCGCCCGGTCGGGCGCTGGACCGAATGCGTGGTCGACGGCCGCGCCGTGTGGTTTTTTCCGGTCGCCCGCCTGCGTAACCCGCGCGGCCGCAGCCGCATCCCGCTCTCGCTGCTGCTGACGTTGGGCATCGCGCGCCATTTCTACGCCTGCGCGGGCGGCTGCGACGTGCTCGAGTTCCACCGCATCGAGCCGGCGCTGGTCTTCCTGCGCGACGCGCGGCCGAAGAACATCTTCGTGCATCAGAACATGACCGACTGCCTGGGCAGCACGGCATCCGACGTGCGCTGGAGATGGCTGCCGCAGCTTTTCTTCCGCCTCGAGCGCGCGGTCCTCGGCGCCGGCGCGAGCGTGTTCGCCGTACGGGCCGACGCGATCGAGGCCTATCGCCGGCAGTACCCGGAGCTCGCCGAGCGCTTCAGATTCATCCCGACCTGGATGGACCCGGAGCTGTTCTTTCCCGAGCACGCGGCGCGCCGCGGCAACTGGACGGTGATCAGCGTGGGCCGGCTCGACTCCCAGAAGAATCCGCTGCTCCTCGTCGACGGCTTCGCTCTCCTGGCGCGCCGGCACGCCGCCGCCCGGCTGGTGCTGGTCGGCGACGGTGCCCTGCGCAACGAGGTCGAGGCCCGCATCGCCCACCACCGCCTTGGCGAGCGCGTGGTACTCGCCGGGCTGCGCGGGCCGCGCGAGGTGGCCGACATGCTGCGCAACGCCGATTGCTTCGCGCTGACCTCGGCTTACGAAGGCATGCCTATGTGCGTCCTCGAGGCGCTCGGCAGCGGCATCCCGGTAGTGAGCACGCGCGTGGGCGAAGTGGCACGCGTGGTGAAGCCCGGCGTGACGGGCGAGCTGGTCGAAGAGGCCAACGCCGAGGCCGTCGCGCAGGCGCTCGCCCGCATCGCCTCGCACCCCGAAGCCTATGGCACGTCCGCCTGTATCGCGGCCGTGGCCGACTACGTGCCGAAGAAGGTCCTGCAGCCGGTGTTCGAAAATTACCGCCGTCTCGCGCGCCCGGCCGCGGTGCGGCCCCTCATTGCACAAGGACTTCCATGACGAAAACCGCCTT
>JBJMWH010000070.1:0-4098 GCA_045810245.1 Burkholderiales bacterium
TTTCCTCCTAAGGGTTGGGTAGACAAACCGCCAGCTGCAAGCTGCGTACCAGGCTGCCAGGTTGGCCCTAGAGGCTGCTGACGGAAGTGCGGTGTTGGGTGCCGTTCCCCACGGTCGCACCGCCGTTCGCTTCCTGCGGAATGCGCGTCCCGGTGCCTCCGGGAACACCCTGGAGGACGACTCGTGCCTTGGTCGCGGCGTCGAGCGAATCGGGGTCCACGTTGGCGTTGTTCGTGGGCTCGTTCATTCCACAGCCGGCGAGGGCCAGGAGGAGCGCGCCCGGGAAGAAGAGTTTATTCATGCGGGGCTTGTCGCAAGCGTCGTGCCGACGAATTCGTTAAGTGCTTAACCGGTTTCGCCCGGCTTCCTTCGCCCGGTAGAGCGCCTCATCAGCGGCGCGGAGGACCTCGGCCGGCGTGCGCAGCTCGCCGCCGGGCTCGGCGTCGCCGATGGAGATCGTCACCGTGAGCGTCTTGAGCGGAGCCCGGTTGATCCGCAGGTTGACCGTGTCGTCCGCGTCCCTCGGACGGTCGCCGCCGCGCACGGCCATCTTGTACTGCTCGATCGCGCCCCGTACCGCTTCCAGGTGAGGCCGCGCCTGCGCGGCGTCGCGGTCGGGGAAGAGCACGCTGAACTCCTCGCCGCCATAGCGATAGGCGATGCCGCCGCCGGCCACCTTGGCGAGCCGCCCGGCGACCAGCTTCAGCACCTGGTCGCCGACCTGGTGGCCGTGGGCGTCGTTGAATTGCTTGAAGTGGTCGATGTCGACCATGGCGAGCGCATAACGCGGCCCCAGGGTTCTCAGGCGCTCGTGCAGCGCGCGCCGTCCAAGGAGTCCGGTCAGCTCGTCGCGGAAGACGAGCTGATGCGATTCCTGCAGCAGCGCCACGAGCAGCATCACCCCGGCCGCGGCCATGAACCCGCCGTACACCGCCGGCCGCTCGGCCCATTCGGCGGCGACGAAGAACGCCACCAGCGCGCCGGCGTGGGCAATCTGCATCGGCTTTGGTTCCGCATGGGCGCGCCATATGGCCGCGACAAAAGCGGCGGCAAAGACGACCCGCCCGACGAGCGGCGTGGGCGGCGAGCGCAGCCACCAGTGGTCGAACGAGATGGCGGTCCGCGAAAACCAGAACACCAGTACGATCTCGGCGGCGAGAAGCGCGAGCCAGCGGTATGCCGCGCCGTAGCGCACCCCGCGCTCGGAGCCCACGACGGCGGCGAGGCAGTTGAGCGGCACCAGCACCACCGCAGCGGTGTACGCCGCCTTGCCCGGAAGCTGCTGCATCATCGTCCAGCCGAGGAGGAGCGATGCCGCGATGACGAAGCTGCGGCCGCGGTTGAACCACCAGGCGAGCCCCATCGCCGTGACGAGCACGGCATACGGGCCGGCGATGCGAAGTCCCGAGAACGACTGGGAAAGCGCCGGCCCGACGCTTACTGCCGCGAGCGTCACTGCGAAGATCAGGCCCACCGCCCAGTACGGGCGCGAAACTTGTATAAGCTCTTTTCTTCGCAAGGTGGAACGCATGAGCTCAGCCCCCCGCCGCGCCGCCGGCGCGGTGGTCTTCCGCCGCACCGAGCGCGGCGTACGCCTGCTCGTGCTGCGCGCCTACAAGAACTGGGATTTCCCGAAAGGCCTGATCGAGCCCGGCGAGACCGAGCTCGACGCCGCCAAGCGCGAAACCGCCGAGGAGACCGGCCTCACCGACCTCGGCTTCCCCTTTGGCGACGCCTACAAGGACACCCTCGCGTACTCGGGCGGCAAGGTCGCGCGCTATTTCATCGCCGAGACCGGCGAGAGCGCGCTCGAGCTGCCGGTGTCGCCCGAGCTCGGGCGACCCGAGCACCACGAGTGGCGCTGGGTCAGCTACGACGAGGCGGAAGAGCTCCTGCCGCCGCGCCTTGGCGTGGTGCTCGAGTGGGCGCGTAGAACGATCGGGTAGGAAATCGGGGTCAGACCCCGGATTTTATTCCTCATCTTTCGCTTCGCCGCCTAGCCGGTCGGGGCGGAACCCGACATCGGCGAGCTTGCCGCGCTGCGCGCGCTTGCCGATGTGCTCGGCGAGCTGCTTGGCGTTCAGCGTCTCGAGCGCGCGCTTCTTGCGCCGGATTCCCGAGACGACGAGCGATTTTCCGTCGGTGGTGAGGACCGCGGCGAGCTTCTCGCCTTCGGGCAGCGCAAGGAGCTGAACGCCGACGCCGCCGTTCGGCCGCTCGGGCACTTCCTCCAGCGGGAAGACCAGCAGCCTCGCGTCCGACGACAAGGCGGCCACATAGGAACCGTCCACCAGACAAGGCGATTGCGCCCGCGCGCCCTCGTCGACCTTCATGAAGTCCTTGCCCTGGCGCGTCTTGGTGACGAGGTCGCCGAGCTTGCAGACGAAGCCCAGGCCCGCGGAGCTATTCATGAGCAGGCGCTGCGCCGGGTCGCCCGAACGCATCCAGACGATGTCGTCGGAGGACGAATTGACCAGTGTGTTGACCGGAACACCGTCGCCGCGTCCGCTCGGAATGGCGGCCGCGTCGATGGTGAAGCTCTTGCCCGAAGCCGAGAGCACGATCACCGCGTCGGTGGTCTTGCACTCGAGCGTCTGCAGCGATGCATCGCCGTCCTTGAAGCTCAAGGCGCTCAAATCGAGCGCGTGCCCGGTGCGGGCGCGGATCCAGCCTTTCTGCGACAGGATCACGCTGATCGGCTCCACCACCACCGTGCGCTCGACCTGCGAGCGCTCGGCCGCCTTGATCCGCGTGCGCCGCTCGTCGCCGTATTTTTTCGCGTCCTCATCCAGCTCGCGGACCACGAGCTTTTTGAGCTCCTTCTCGTCGCCGAGCAGCCCCTTGAGCTCCTTGCGCTCGCCCTTGAGCGCTTTTTCCTCCTCGGCGAGCTTGACCCCATCGAGCTTGGTCAGCTGTCCGAGGCGCAGATTCACGATGTCTTCGGCCTGCTTTTCGGAGAGCTTGTATTTCGATTTCAGATTTTCCTTGGCTTCCGCCTGATCGTCGGAGGCGCGGATCAGCTTGATGATCTGGTCGATCTTCGCGTACGCCGCGAGCCGGCCCTCCACGATGTGCAGCCGCTCCTCCACGCGGTCGAGCCGGAACTGGGTGCGCCGCCGGACCGTGGCGACGCGGAACTCCCCCCACTCCGACAGGATGGTGACGATGCCCTTGGTCTCGGGCAGGCCATCGCGTCCGATCCAGGTCAGGTTGAGGGCATAGCGCGACTCCATGCTCGTGTTCACGAGCAGCGCGGCCATCATCTCTTCCGGGTTCTGCCTCGAGCTCCTCGGCTCGATGACCAGCCGCAGCTTGCTCTTGCGATCGCTCTCATCGCGCACGCCCTCGACCTGGTCGAGGATGAACTGCTTCATGCGGCGCTGCTCCTGCGTCACCTCCTTCTTGCCGAGGCCGGGCCGGGGGTTGGCGAGCGCCTCGATCTCCTCCGTGACCTGCCTCACCGAGACGCCGTGCGGCAGCTCGCTCACCACGAGGCGCCACTGGCCGCGCGCGAGCGGCTCCACCTGCCATTTACATCTGATCAACAAAGAACCACGACCGGTCTCGTACGCCTGCCTGATCTCCTCCGGCGGCGAGATCACCTGCCCGCCGCCCGGGAAGTCGGGTCCCGGCAGGTGCTCGAGAATGTCCTCGATCTTCGCGCGCGGATGCCGGATGACGTGCGCCGCGGCGGCCGCCACTTCCTTCAGGTTGTGCGACGGGATGCGCGTCGAGAAGCCGACCGGGATGCCGAACGAGCCGTTCAGAAGACCGAACGGCAATCTCGCCGGCAGCAGCGCCGGCTCGTCGAACTTGCCGTCGTAGTTCTTCACGAAATCGACGGTGCCCTCGCCTATTTCCGCCAGCATCAGCTCGGCATAACGGGACAGGCGGGCCTCGGTGTATCGATAGGCGGCCGCCGCGTCGCCGTCGCGCGAGCCGAAGTTGCCCTGCCCTTCGATCAGCGGATAGCGCATCGAGAACGGTTGCGCGAGATGCACCAGCGCTTCGTAGGTCGAGGAGTCGCCATGCGGGTGGTATTTACCCAGCACTTCGCCGACGTAGCGCGCGCATTTCGAGAAGCTCTGCGCGCCGCCG
>JBJMWH010000071.1:0-4162 GCA_045810245.1 Burkholderiales bacterium
ACCTTTGGCTTCAAGCGCGTCATCACCGGCCCCACCATTGAAGCGGTTCGGCTGAAGCTGCAGGATCTTCTCGAGCGAGGCGCGGTGCTGGTTCGCGACGCCGAGCTCGCCGATGGCGTGTGGACCGCCGTGTGCGAGAAGACCTAAGACTCCAAGCTTAGTTTCCGCTGAACCAGTTGTAGCCCTTGTCTTCCCAGTAACCGCCAGGGTTGTCGTTCACCACGAACATCTCGGTGATGTGCTTGGGGTTCTTGAACCCGAGCTTGGTGGGAATGCGCAGCTTCATCGGGAAGCCGAACTTCGGCGGCAGGATCTGGTCGGCGAAGCGGAACGCGAGCAGGGTCTGCGGGTGGAGCGCGGTGGCCATGTCGATGCTCGAGTAGTAGTCGTCGCCGCAGTTGAAGCCGACGTACTTCGCGCTGAGGTCGGCGCCGACGCGCTGGAGGAAGTCGCTGAAGCGCACGCCGCTCCACTTGCCGATCGCGCTCCAGCCCTCGACGCAGATGTGGCGTGTCACCTGCGACACCTGCGGCAGCGCGTAGAGCTCCGGCAGCCGCCACGGCTTCTGCTCCTTGATGAGCCCGCCGAGCTGAAGCTTGTAGTCGGTCTCGTCGATGATGCGCACGTCGCTCTCCGGGTAGTACCCGTTGAACGGAAACGGCTCGGTGATCATGCTTTCCGGATACTCGGGCGCGAGCTTCTTCGGATCGAAGAGCCAGCCCTGTACACGGTCGTTCCACCGCGACATCCCTTCGAGCGCCTGCTGGACCTGCTCGTCGCTCGTGATCTCGCAGCCGGCGAGGAGCGACAGCGCTCCGATGGACAGGCTCTGCTTCAGGAAGATTCTTCTCTCCAAATTCACTAGCTTCGGCAAGCGGTCGGCGAGACGGCTGTTTTTCATGAAGACCTCCGAAGTCGCCCGGTGATCATGGTGGGAAAAGTGCGCGGGACGAGCGCGACCATGACGACGTGCACCACGACGATGAAAACGACGAGCGACATGGCGAAGAAGTGCAGCAAGCGCGCGCCCTCGTAGCCGCCCATGAGCGCCGCGAGCTCCTGCAGCTGAACCGGCTTCCAGATCGCGAGTCCGGAAAGGATCATCACGCCGAGCGCAAGAATGAGCGCCAGATACGCGGCGCGCTGCGCGGCGTTGTAGACGCTCAGGTCGCCATGCGCCAGCCGGCCGCGCATGGCCTGCGAGACGTCGCGCAGGACCGCGCCGGGAGAGATGGGCAGAAGCTTGCGGCGGAAGTGGCCCGACACGATTCCGTACGCGACGTAGACGAGCCCGTTCAGGGCAAGCAGCCACATGGCGGCGAAGTGCCATTGCAGCGCTCCGGCGAGCCAGCCGCCCAGCGTGAGCGCGTCCGGAAAAGCGAACGACTCGAAAAGGGGCGAGGCGTTATAGATGCGCCAGCCGCTCGCCAGCATCACCAGGATCGCCAACGCATTGATCCAGTGGGTGATGCGCACTGCAAGCGGGTGGACCTTGACCCAGTTCGCCATTTTGCCGTTCTCCGCGGAGCCTCCAAGTATCGCCTTCGTCGCTCGCGCGCGCGAGTGCCTTACAAAAGCCCGTGCAGGACGTTGTCGCCGGGCAGAAAAGTCCCGTATAATCCGCGCCTTTTCGCGGTTTACGGGATTTCTCCAATGGTGGTGATTCGACTGCAGCGCGGCGGCGCGAACAAGCGCCCCTTCTATCATGTGGTGGTGGCCGATTCGCGGCGCGCGGCATCGGGCAAGTTCATCGAACGGCTGGGCTTCTACAACCCGAAGGCGCCGCAAGGCCGCGAGGCGCTGCGCGTGAACATGGAGCGCGTGAAGCACTGGACCGGCCAGGGCGCGCAGCTCTCGCCGACGGCAAAGCGCCTCGTCAAGCAGTTTGCAAAGAAAGCCGCCTGACGGGCTGGTAGCGATGGGGCGCGTCGCCGGTTCGTACGGCGTGCGCGGTTGGGTGAAGGTGGCCCCCGAGGACGGCGCTGAAGAAAGCCTGGCGGGCGCGAAGGAGTGGTGGATCGGCGCCGAGGCGTATGCGGTAAGCGGCGCGAGGATTCACGGCGCCACGGTGGTAGGCAAGCTCGCGGGGCTGGAAAACCGCGAGCAGGTGCTGGCGCTGAAAGGCCGGACGGTGGCGCTGCGGCGCGATGCGCTGCCCGAGCCGGAGGAGGGCAAGTACTACCTCGCCGACCTGGTCGGTCTCGAGGTGGTGAACGAGCAGGGCACGCCCCTTGGGGTGGTGACGCGGACGTATTCGAACGGCGCGCAGGACGTGATCGAGGTGGCGGGCGACAGGACGCGGCTGATTCCGTGGGTCGCCGCGGTGATCAAGGAAGTGGACTTGCTGAAGAGGCGGGTCGAAGTGGAATGGGGGGCGGACTGGTGATCCGCTTCGACGTGGTGACGCTGTTCCCGGAGATGTTCGCCGCCGTGGCGGGCAGCGGGATCACGAGCCGGGCGCTGGATGCGGGGCTGTGGTCGCTGACGACTTGGAATCCGCGCGATTTCACGACCGATCACTATCGCACGGTCGACGACCGGCCTTACGGCGGTGGCCCGGGCATGGTGATGCTGGCCGAGCCGCTGGAGCGGGCACTCGATGCGGTGGCGAAGAGCGGCGGATCGAGGCGCACGATCTATCTTTCGCCGCAGGGCAGGAAGCTCGATCACCGCAGGGTGATGGAGCTGATGCAGCAGCCGGCGGTGACGTTGCTGTGCGGCCGCTACGAGGGCGTCGACGAGCGCCTCATCGGGCGCCGCGCCGACGAGGAAGTTTCGATCGGCGATTTCGTGCTTTCCGGCGGCGAGATCGCGGCGATGGCGCTGATGGACGCGGTGGTGAGGCAGTTGCCGGGCGCCGTGGGCGACAGCGCTTCGGTCGTGGAGGAGTCGTTCGCCGACGGGCTGCTCGACTGCCCGCAGTACACGCGCCCCGAGACTTATCTGGGCGAGAAGGTGCCGGAAGTGCTGCTCTCGGGGCACCATGAGAACATCCGGCGCTGGCGGCTGAAGCAGGCGCTGGGGCGGACCTGGCTGAGAAGGCCGGACCTGCTGGAAGTGCGCAGCCTGAGCAACGAGGAAAGATTGCTGCTGGAGGAATTCCGGCAAGAAAGCGGAGCGAAGTCATGAACCTGATCCAGACGATCGAGCAGGAAGAAATCAAGCGGCTGGCAAAGACGATCCCGGATTTCTCGCCCGGCGACACGGTGATCGTGAACGTGAACGTAGTCGAGGGCGAAAGAAAGCGCGTGCAGGCCTTCGAGGGCATGGTGATCGCCAAGCGAAACCGCGGCCTCAATTCCTCGTTCGTGGTGCGCAAGATCTCCTCGGGCGAGGGCGTCGAGCGCACCTTCCAGACCTATTCGCCCCTCATCGCCTCGATCGAGCTGAAGCGCAAGGGCGACGTGCGCCGCGCCAAGCTCTACTACCTGCGCGGACGCTCCGGCAAGTCGGCTCGCATCCGCGAGCGCACCGGGGGACAGGAAGCCGAGCCCGCGAGCGAGTAAAGAGGCATAAGGCCGGGTAAGAAGCTTAGAATCAGGGCTATGCGCCGCGAAGCCGCCGCCATCAGCCCGATCACCGAGATCATCGCCGGAATTCGCGCCGGCGAGATCGTCATCCTGGTCGACGACGAGGACCGCGAGAACGAGGGCGACCTGGTTTTCGCCGCCGAGTTCGTCAGCCCGGAGAAGATCAACTTTCTCGCGAAGCACGGCCGCGGCCTGGTGTGCATGCCGATCACGCAGGCGCACGCCCAGCGGCTTGGCCTGCGCCCGATGGTGGAGCACAACCGCTCGCGCCACGGCACCAACTTTACCAATTCGATCGAGGCCGCCGAGGGCATCGCGACCGGCATTTCGGCGCACGACCGGGCTCTGACGGTCAAGGTCGCCGCTTCCGAAAGCGCGCGGCCCGAGGACATCGTCCAGCCAGGCCATATATTCCCGCTGATCGCGCAGCCCGGCGGCGTGTTGGTGCGCGCGGGCCATACCGAGGCCTGCTGCGACCTCGCGCGGCTCGCCGGCCTTACGCCCGCGGCAGTGCTGTGCGAGATCATGCGCGACGACGGCTCCATGGCGCGCCTGCCCGACCTCATCGAGTTCTCCGCCGCGCACGGCCTGAAGATCGGCACCATCGCCGACCTCATCGAGTACCGCAGCCG
>JBJMWH010000072.1:0-8974 GCA_045810245.1 Burkholderiales bacterium
CGCCGTCCATCGCGTTCGGCAGCCGGATGCCGTGCCAGTGCACCGTAGTCTGCACGGGCAGCGCGTTCTCGACTTCCACCCGCAGGCGCTCTCCCTGCTTGAAGCGCAACTCGGGTCCCGGCACCGAGGCGTTGTAGCTCCAGACCTCCGTCGAGGGATGCGCAGCGCCGACGAGGTTTTGGCGTGTGATCGAGGCGCGCAAAACCCTCGGCTGACCGAAGGCCGCCCGGGAAACCAAGGCGAGCGAGGCTGCGCCGAGCAGGAATTCGCGCCGGTCCATCCTAGAGAACCGCGGGCTTGTCCGGCAATTCGTTCCGGTCGCCGGGCCGCGGCGGAAAGTGGCGCTCGAGGACCCGCGACACCTCCTCGATGCCCGAGACGATACCGTGCTCGAAATCACGTTTCGCGAAAGCGCCCTCCATGCGGCGGCAGATCTCGCGCCACTCCGCGGCCTGGACCTTCGCATGGATGCCGCGGTCGACGACGATTTCGGCCGCCCGGTCGGCGAGCAGGAGATAAATCAGCACGCCGTTGTTCTCCTCGGTATCCCACACGCGTAGCAGCGAGAACACCTCGAGCGCGCGGCTGCGCGACGACTGACTCGAGAGGAGCGCCCCGCTCTCGAGCGCCGCCTCGACGGCGAAGCGGATTTCGCCGCGGTGCTCGGCTTCGGCCTTCTTGATGGCTCGCTCGATGCGCGCGAGCGACGCCGCGGGGAGCGCGCGCGCAACCGCCCCGGGCATGCTGGACAAGTGGCGCAGGATGCGGCCGAGCTTCACGCTCACCAGCGCCCGGAGGCGCCGCCGCCGCCGAAGCTTCCGCCGCCGCCGCTGAAGCCGCCGCTACCGCCGCCGCCGAATCCGCCGCCGCCCCAGCCCCCGCCTCCCCAGCCGCCTCCGCCGGGAAAGCCGCCGTAGTAGCGCCGGCCGCTCCCGCCGACGCCGCTCATCAACGTGAAGATGAAGGCTACGACGGCTGCGAGGAGCGCGATCGCGAGCGCGCCCACAAGCAGCCACGCCAGCCCGCCCACCACGCCGCCGGTGGCGAGCGAGCCGACGAAGCGCCCCAGCAGCCGGCGCAGGATCGCTCCGGCGACGAGCGCCAGGATCAGGAGCACGGGCAGAAAGTGGAGCACGCCCTCGTCGGCCGCCGGCGCCGCCTTCGCCGGCGCCGGCAGCGGCTCGCCGTCGATCACGCGGATCATCCGGTCGACCCCGGCGCTGATGCCGCCGAAGAAATCGCCCTCGCGAAAGCGCGGCACGATCACTTCGCGGATGATGCGGCTCGCGGTGGCGTCGTTCAGCGCGCCCTCGAGCCCGTAGCCGACCTCGATGCGCAGCGCGCGGTCGTCCTTCGCCACGACGAGGATCGCGCCGTCATCCACCTTTTTGCGGCCGATCTTCCACTGCTCGCCGACTCGCAGCGCGTACTGCTCGACCGTCTCGGGCGCCGTGGTGGGCACCATCAGCACCGCGATCTGGGTTCCCTTGCGCGCCTCGAATGACTGCAGGCGTTGCTCGAGCGAGGCGACTTGTTCGGGCTTCAGCGTCCCGGTGAGGTCGGTGACTCGCCCCTTGAGCGGCGGCACAGCGAGCTGCGCCCATGCCGAAACTGCAAGCAGCAACACCAGCAGGCCGCGAAATGCCTTCACCGGATTCCTCGAACGGTTACTTCTGCTTCTGGCCGAAATCCACCTTGGGCGCCTTGGAGATCTCACGCTCGTTCTCGACCGTGAAGTTTGCCTTCGGCTTGTAGCTGAACGCCATCGCGGTCAGGTTCGTGGGGAACTGACGCACGGTGACGTTGTACTGCTCGACCGACTTGATGTAGCGGTTGCGCGCGACCGCGATGCGGTTCTCCGTGCCCTCGAGCTGCGCCTGCAGGTCGCGAAAGTTGGCGTCGGACTTGAGCTGCGGATAGTTCTCCGCCACCACCAGGAGCCGCGAAAGCGCGCTCGTGAGCTCGCCCTGCGCCTGCTGGAAGCGCTGGAACGCTTCCGGGTTGTCGACCAGCTCCGGGGTCGCCTGGATGGATCCGACGCGGGCGCGGGCCTCGGTGACGCGCGTGAGCACGTCCATCTCCTGCTTGGCGAAGGCCTTGACCGTCTCCACCAGGTTCGGCACGAGGTCGGCGCGGCGCTGATACTGGTTCAGCACCTCGGACCAGGCAGCCTTGGTCTGCTCGTCGGCACTCTGGATGGTGTTGTAGCCGCAGCCGGAGAGCAGAAGCAGCAGGACGATCGGTACGGTGCGGATCCACTTGTGCATGAGAATTTCCATTTGGTCAGTTCCTCTCCCTGAGAATCGCCCGCGCACAGTTGTAGCCTGCCGCTCCGGCAATGCCGCCTCCCGGATGAGTCGCCGGGCCGCACAGCCACAAGCCCTGGATCGGCGTCCTGTACTGCGCCAATTCCGGAAGCGGCCGCATCCAAAGCGCCTGGTCGAGCGCCAGCTCGGCATGGTAAGGCTGTCCTTCCGGCCAGCCTTCCTCGCGCTCGAGGTCCGCAGGTCCCAGTATGGAGCCGACTTGCGTATTCTCAAGCCCGGGCAGGAGGCGTCGCGCCAGCGCCGCGAGGTCCGCGTTTGCTTCATGCGGAACGTACTGGAAGTGGACCTGCGTCCCTTGCGGCGCGGGATGCGCTTCGAGATAGGGCCGCTCGGACACGCGTCCGTGCTTCACCTCGTCGTAGGCGCGCTCGAGGTAGTCGAGCGAGGGCGCATACACCAGGTTTTCGTTGGTCGCTCCCTTGAACAACAGCCGAGCCGCCACGCCCCGGCCGCGGATATGTTGGATGGCGCGAGCGAGCTCCGGATCGAGCCAAGCGGCATCGGCGAGCTCGAGCAGCGTGCGCCGCGGGTCGATCCCGGAAATCACGATCGGTGCTTCGATTTCTTCGCCCTCATCGAGCACCACGCCACCGGCGCGTCCAGCCTTCACCACGATTTTCCTGATTTGGCCAGGCTTGAAGTCAACCCCGGGGCGGACGCGCAGAACGGAGCTCAAATTCGTGCGCGGCGGGCGGAAAACCCCTTCCGGGCTGCCGACGTGATGATGCAGGAAGCGGAACGCGGTGCCGCCGGAGCGCGGCCCCTGCCGGATGTTGACGATGCCCATCGCCCCGAGTGCGCCCTTGAGCGCATCGCATTCGAACCAGTCGTCCAGCAGCTCCGCCACCGGCATCGGCAGCAGGCGCATCAGGTCGACCATGCCTTCATGGCCCAGGCCGCGCACGCGCAGCGCAAACCGCAGGTTCAGCGGATCGGCGGGTGTCTCGAGATAGAGCTGCTCGAAGAGGCGCGCGAGCGCGGCCATGCGCCGGCAGAAGTCGGGCCATCTTCGCGCATCGCGCTCGCTGAAGCGCCGAATGGATTCCGCGGTGCGGCCGACGTCGCGCCAGAGCTCGAGCTTGCCGCCCTCCTGCAGAATCGCCGTGACCCACGGGTCGGGCGCGTGCACCGCGAGCGCAAGGCCAAGCTCGCGGATCACTTTCGCGGGCACCCAGCCGAAGTCCCGGGCCGCCGGCGCTCGTTCCTCGACGACCAAGATCTGCTTTCCGCGCCGAGCGAGGAGATGCGCCGCGACCAGCGCGTCCACCCCCGCTCCGATGACGATCGCCTGAAAGCTCAAGCGCGCCCCCCGAGGATCGCGAATGCGGCGTTGCGGCCGGAGGCGCCCATGACGCCGCCGCCGGGATGGGTCCCCGCGCCGCACTGCCAGAGTCCGTCGATCGGCGTGCGGTAGCGCGCCCAGGCCGGCGCCGGCCGCAGGAAGAACATCTGCTGCAGCGAGAGCTCGCCCTGGAAGATATTGCCTTCCGACAGGCCGACGACGCGCTCGATGTCGGCCGGGGTCACGACCTGCCGGTGCAGGATGGCGGACTTGATGTTCGGCGCATATCCGGCGAGCGTGTCGATCACCGCGTCGCCGAGCGCCTCGCGGCGCGCGTCGGTCCAACCGCCGTTCACGTGGTAGGGCGCGTACTGCACGAAGATCGACATCACGTGCTTGCCCGGCGGTGCCATCGCCGGATCGAGCATCGAGGGGATGACGATGTCCATGTAGGGCCGGCGCGAGATCTCGCCATACTTGGCGTCGTCGTAGGCGCGCTCCAGGTAGGCAATGCTCGGGCTGATCGAAATCGCGCCGCGCAGGTGCGGGCCGCGCCCGGGCAGGCAGGTGAAATCGGGCAGCTCGCCGAGCGCGAGGTTGACCTTGGCGGAGGAGCCGCGGAACCTGAATCGGCGGATCGACTCGGCGAACTCGCCTGGGAGGTGCTGTTCTCCGACCAGCCCGAGGAAGGTCCTGCGCGGATCGGCGCCCGAGATGACGGTGCCGGCGAGAATTTCCTCTCCGCCCTCCAGGACCACGCCCTTCGCGCGGCCGTTCTCCACCCAGACCCGAGATACAGCGGCATTGGTGCGTATCTCCGCGCCGAAGCCGCGCGCAGCGGCAGCGATCGCCGCGCTGACCGAGCCGTTACCGCCCTTCGCGAAGCCCCAGGCTCGGAATACCCCGTCGAGTTCGCCCATGTAGTGGTGCAGCAGCACGTACGCCGTGCCGGGTGAGCGCGGCCCGAGCATCGTACCGATGATGCCGCTCGCCGATTTGGTTGCCTTCAGCGTTGGGCTCTCGAACCAGCCATCGAGGTAGTCGGCCGAGCTCATGGTCAGCAGCCGCCACAGCGCGTTGAACTTCTTTTTTTCGATGTTCGCGAACATCCGCGCCAGCCGCGCCAGGTCGACGAGCTCTCGCGGGTGCAGCGAGGTGGGATCGGGCGGCGCGATGGCGAGGATCGGCTTGATGAGGCGCGCCATCTGGTGCAGCTCCATGCCGAATTCGTCATAGGCCTCGGCGTCGCGCAGGGAATGGCGCGCGAGCTCGCGGCGGTTCTGGTCGTGGTCGTTCCATTGCGCGAGGTAATCGCCCGCCTTGCCGCCCTCGCCCAGCGGCGTCAGGGTGCTCTCGAGCGGCAGGATGTGCAGGCCGTGCCGCGGCAGGTCGAGCTCGCGGATGATCTCGGGCCGCAGCAGGCTTACCACGTAGGAGAACACCGAGAAGCGGAAGCCCGGGAACACTTCCTCGCTCATCGCGGCGCCGCCGACGCGGTCCCGGCGCTCGAGCACCACGACCTGCTTTCCGGCGCGCGCGAGATAGGCCGCGCACACCAGGCCGTTGTGCCCGCCGCCGACAATGGCCGCGTCGTATTTCTTCACTGTTTCTTGCGGCTTGGGTCGAAGAACGGCTTTTTGACTACCCGCACAGCGGCGCGCTTGCGCCGGTGCTCCACCGTGATTTCAATGTCGAGCTCCGTCCCGGGCTTCGCCCACCGGGAGCGCAGATGCGCGAGCGCGATGTATTTCTTGAGCAGCGGCGACCAGCCGCCGCTCGTGGCGTAGCCCGCCTGCTCGGCGCCCGAATAGATCGGCACGCTTGCGCGCCAGGCGGCTTGCGGCAGCCGGGTGGCGAGCCCGACGTCGGCATAGAGGCGCTCCAACCCGGGGTAGCCGACCTCGATGCCGACGAACTGCCACGCCGGGCCGCGCGCCTTTTCTGCGGCGAGCGCTGGTCTTCCGACGAACTGCGCCTTCTCGAGGTTCACCGCCCAGGCGAGGTCGAGCTCGTAGGGCGAGGAAGTCTGGCTCGCGATGAGCGCTTTCTTCGCCGGTACGTAATCGACGTCGATCAGCATGAGCCCCGCCTCGATGCGCGCCACGTCGAGCGCCAGCATCCCGGCGGGCTGCAGGCCATGGTTTGCTCCCACTTCCATCAGGGCATCCCACAGCGCTAGCGCGTGTTCGCGATTGATCCACAGCTCGAACCCCAGGTCGCCGGTATAGCCGGTGCGCGAAACGTCCACCGGAATGCCGCGCAGCTGCGTGCGTGCGAGGCGGAAATATTTGAGCGCGGGGATGTCGCCGAGCGCCTGCAAAACGGCCAGGGACTGCGGGCCCTGGATCGAGAGGGCGGCGAGGACCTCCGACACATCCTCTACCTTGACCTCGAGTCCCACGGCGTTTGTTTCGAGCCAGCGCAGGCTCGGCTCGGCCGAGGTCATGCGGAAAGTGGTTTCGTCCAGCCGCGCCACCGTGCCGTCGTCGAGCACCTTGCCGGCCGTGTCGCACCACGGCGTGTAGAGCACCTGGCCGACCTGCGAGCGCGCCACGTCGCGCGTCACCACGCGGTCGAGCAGGCGCGCCGCATCGCGGCCGCGGATCAGGTACTTGTAGAGCGGCGAGACGTCGAACAGCGCCGCCGCGGCGCGGATGCAGTGGTATTCGCGCTCGTGTGAGAGCTCGTAGGAGCTCGCGACGATGTAGCCGGCCCAGCGCCGCCAGGCATGGCTCGCGCAGAGCGCCGCGGTGCGCTCGTGGAACGGCGTGGTCTTCAGCATGCCTACAGCCGCATGCCGGTTTCGGCGTCGAAGTAGTGCACGTTGGCCGGGTCGTAGCGCAGCGGCAGCTTGCCGGCGGGGATCGTCAGGGACGAATGCATCCGGGCGGCGATGCGCACGCGGTCGCGGTTGTCCAGACGCCCGTACACCAGCGTGTCGGCGCCCAGCGGCTCGACCAGGTCGACCTCGAGCACGAGCTGGGCCTGCGAATCGGAGCAGGGCTCGAGGTGCTCGGGTCGCACGCCGAAGAAGCGCTTGCGTCCGTCGCGCTCCTCGGGGATGAGGTTCATCGGCGGCGAGCCGATGAAGCCCGCGACGAAGGTGGTCGCCGGCCGGGCGTAGACCTCGAGCGGCGCGCCGATCTGCTCGGCGCGCCCGGCGTTCATGACGATCATGCGGCGGGCGAGGGTCATGGCCTCGACCTGGTCGTGGGTGACATAGAGGCTGGTGGTTCCGAGGCGGCGATGCAGCGACTGCAGCTCGGCGCGCATCTGCACGCGCAGCTTCGCGTCCAGGTTCGAGAGCGGCTCGTCGAACAGGAACACCGCCGGCTCGCGCACGATCGCGCGGCCCATCGCGACCCGCTGGCGCTGCCCGCCCGACAATTCCCTTGGTTTTCGCTTTAAAAAGGAACTCAATTCCAGAATGGCGGCGGCCTTCTGCACCCGCTGCTCGATCTCCGAGCTGGAAAAGCGCCTGATCCGCAGGCCGTAGGACATGTTCTCGTACACGCTCATGTGCGGATAGAGCGCGTAGTTCTGGAACACCATGGCGATGTCGCGGTCCTTCGGCTCGAGGTCATTCACCACGCGCTCTGCAATGCGGATCTCGCCCGAAGTGATCGGTTCCAGCCCCGCCACCATGCGCAGCAGCGTCGACTTGCCGCAGCCCGAGGGCCCCACGATCACCACGAATTCACCGTCGGCCACCTCGGTTGAGACGCCGTGGATGACTTCGAGTTCGCCGTAGGACTTCCTCACATCCCGGAATGAGAGGGCCGCCATTACTTCTCCGTCTCGACCAGGCCTCGCACAAACCACTTCTGCATCAGCAGGACGACCAGCGCCGGCGGCAGCAGCGCGAGCATCGCGGTCGCCATGACGAGGTTCCATTCCGTGAGCGCGTCGCCGGTGGTGATCATGCGCTTGATGCCGATCACCGAGGTGTACATCGACTCATCCGTGGTGATGAGCAGCGGCCACAGGTACTGGTTCCAGCCGTAGATGAACTGGATGACGAACAGGGCCGCGATGCTGGTCTTGGACAGCGGCAGCAGTACGTCCCAGAAGAAGCGCATCGGGCCGGCGCCGTCCATGCGCGCCGCCTCGGCGAGCTCCTCCGGCACGGTAAGAAAGAACTGGCGGAACAGGAACGTCGCGGTCGCCGAAGCGATCAGCGGCAGCGTCAGCCCGACGTAGGAGTTGATCATGCCCAGATCCGAGACCACCTTGAATGTCGGAATGATGCGCACCTCCACCGGCAGCATCAGCGTGACGAAGATCATCCAGAAGAAGAAGTTGCGCAGCGGAAAGCGGAAGAACACGATCGCGAACGAGGCGATGATCGAGATCGCGATCTTGCCGAAGGCGATCGCGAGCGCCATGACCAGGCTGTTGAACATCATGCGTGCTACGGGCGCGGACACATCCTTGGTGGTGCCGGCCGTCAGCACCTGCGTGTAGTTTTGCCACAGTTGGTCCCCCGGCAGGAGCGGCATCGGAACGCTCAGGATGTCGTCCAGCGTTCGGGTCGAGGCAACGAAGGTGATGTACAGCGGAAACGCGATCACCAGAATGCCCGCGATCAGGATCGCGTGCGAGAACGCCGTCAGCCAGGGGCGCTGCTCGACCATCTCAGTACTGCACCTTCCGCTCGACGTAGCGGAACTGCACCACCGTCAGAGCAATGACGATCAACATCAGGATCACCGACTGCGCGGAGGAGCCGCCGAGGTCGGCACCCTTCACGCCGTCGTAGTACACCTTGTAGACCAGGATCTGCGTGGCCCCGGCGGGACCGCCTTGCGTAGTGGCATCGATCACGCCGAAGGTGTCGAAAAACGCGTACACGATGTTCACCACCAGGAGAAAGAACGCGGTAGGCGACAGCAGCGGAAACACGATGGTCCAGAACCTGCGCCCGGGGCCGGCGCCGTCGATCGCCGCCGCCTCGATGAGCGAGCGCGGGATCGACTGCAGCCCGGCGAGGAAAAAAAGGAAGTTGTACGAGATCTGCTTCCAGGCGGCGGCGATCACCACCAGCAGCATCGCCTGGTCGCCCTGCAGCACCCAGTCCCACTGGATGCCGAGCGCGCGCAGGGCGAAGGTGACGATGCCGATGGACGGCGCGAACAGGAAAAGCCACAGCACGCCGGCGACCGCGGGCGCCACCGCGTAGGGCCAGATCAGCAGCGTACGGTAGGCGAGCGCGCCGCGGATCACCCGGTCGGCCATCGCGGCGAGCAACAGCGATATCGAGATGCCGGCGCCCGCCACCAGCAGGCTGAACACCGCGGTGGTCTTGAACGACTGCAGATAATTCGCGTCGGCGAACAGCGCCCTGAAGTTCTCGAAGCCGACGAAC
>JBJMWH010000073.1:0-10792 GCA_045810245.1 Burkholderiales bacterium
CCGACCCCAAGACTGCGATCGAGGAAGCGCTGCGCAAAGCACTGCGGGAACAGGCACCCGACTTTGCCGACACGCCGATCATCCTCGAGCGCCCCAAGCAAGCCGAGCACGGGGACTTCTCCTCAAATCTCGCACTTCAGCTCGCAAAAGCACTGAAGAAAAAGCCGCGCGACCTGGCCATGGCGCTTCAGGCCTCGGTATCGGTTTCGCTTGCGAACGTGCTCGATAAAGCCGAGATCGCCGGACCGGGGTTCATCAACTTCAAGCTCAAGGCGGGCGCGAAGACGGCGGTGATCCGGCGCATCCTCGAGGAGGGAACGGGTTTCGGCCGCACGAGCGAGGGCGGCGGCGAGAAGGTGCAGGTGGAGTTCGTCTCGGCGAATCCGACCGGACCGCTGCATGTCGGGCACGGGCGCCAGGCGGCGCTCGGCGATGCGATCGCCGCATTGCTCGAGTCGCAGGGCTACGCGGTCACCCGCGAGTTCTACTACAACGACAGCGGCGCGCAAATCGAGAAGCTCGCCCTGTCCGTGCACGCGCGTGCCCGCGGCATCCGCCCCGGCGCGCCCGGCTGGCCCGAGGAGGGGTACGCCGGCGAGTACATCGAGGAGATCGCGCGCGACTATGTTTCCTCCAGGAAAGACCCTTCCGATTTGGAGGCGGTACGGCGGTTCGCCGTCGCGTCGCTGCGCGCCGAACAGGACGTCGACCTGAAGGCGTTCGGCGTCGGGTTCGACGTTTACTACCTCGAGTCGAGCCTGTACGCGGAAGGCAAAGTCGACCAGGTGGTGAAGACGTGGACCGCGCGCGGCAAGACGTACGAAAAAGATGGCGCGCTCTGGCTGCGCACCACCGAATACGGCGACGACAAGGACCGCGTGGTCCGGAAATCGGACGGCACCTATACGTATTTCGTGCCGGACGTCGCCTACCACGTGACCAAGTGGCAGCGCGGCTTCCGCAAGGTGACCGACGTGCAGGGGACCGACCACCACAGCACGGTCACGCGCGTACGGGTCGGTCTGCAGGCGCTGGACCTGGGCATTCCGCCGGGGTACCCGGATTACGTGCTGCACAGCCTCGTCAAGGTGATGCGCGGCGGCGCGGAAGTGAAGATCTCGAAGCGCGCCGGGTCCTATGTGACGGTGCGCGACCTCATCGAGTGGGTGGGGCGCGACGCGGTGCGCTTCTTCCTCGTGTCGCGCAAGGCCGACTCCGAATTCGTATTCGACATCGATCTCGCCCTCGAGAAGAGCGAGCAAAATCCGGTGTATTACGTGCAATATGCCCACGCCCGGGTGTGCAGCGTCTTCGCGCAGGCCGGCGGCGCGGCGAACGATGCGGCGCATGCCGACCTGGATCTGCTGCGCGGTGAACGCGAGATGGCTCTGGCGGCGCGGCTTGCGGAGTATCCCGAAGTTCTCGCCGCGGCGGCGCGCGAGCTCGCGCCGCACGCGGTGGCTTTTTACCTGCGCGAACTCGCAGGGGAATTCCACAGCTACTATAATGCCGAGCGTATCCTCGTCGAAGACGAGGCGCTGCGCGACGCGCGGCTTGCGCTTTGCGCCGCGGTGCGCCAGACGCTCGCCAACGGCCTGTCGCTCATCGGAGTCAGCGCGCCGGAGAAGATGTGAGCATGGCTATCCGAAAACCGAGAAGGATTCCCGCTACACGCAAGCAGTCGGCGGGCGGCTTCATGCTGGGCATGTTCGTCGGCCTGATCGCCGGCCTGGCGGTGTCGCTCGCCATCGCCTTCTACCTCAACAAGACCCCGGTGCCCTTCCTCACCGCCAAGGCCAAGCAGTCCGAGAAGGATGCCGCCGCGGGCAAGGCGCCCGCGATCGCCGGCCTTCCGCAGGGGGCGGTCGCCGCCGCGCCGGCCGAGAAGCCGAGGTTCGACTTCTACAAGATCCTGCCCGGCCAGGAAGAGCCCGTTTCCGAACGGGAGCTGCGCGACCGGATGAAGTCGGGCCGCGGTCAACAGGATGGCCCGAAGGACGTTTATTTCATCCAGGCGGGCTCGTTCCAGAACCCGGCGGACGCCGACAACCAGAAGGCGCGGCTCGCGATCCTCGGCTTCGAGTCGAGCGTCGAGCCGGCGAATCTACCCGACAAGGGAACCTGGTACCGCGTGCGCCTGGGGCCGTACAACAAGCTCGACGAGATCAACCGTATCCGCCAGTCGCTGGCGCAGAACAACATCGACGCCAGCCTGGTCAAGATCAAGGAGCAGCCGTAGGCATGACAAGACTAGTCGCGATCCTCCTGGCCACTTTCCTGGCCCTGCCGCTCGGCGCGGGCGCCCAGCAAGCGCAGTACGGCGAGCTCAATCCACCGCAGCCGGTCGAGAACAAGGGCAAGATCGAGGTGATCGAGTTCTTCTGGTACGGCTGCCCGCATTGCTACAGCCTCGAGCCTTACATCGAAAGCTGGCTGAAGAAGCTGCCGCCGGACGTCGAATTCCGCCGCGTGCCGGCGGTGTTCAACTCGCGCTGGGGCCACGACGCGGCCATCTTCTACACGCTCGAGGCGATGGGGCTGCTGGACAAGCTTCACCGGCCTCTGTTCGATGCCATCCACAAGTCGAACCTGCGCACCGACAACGAGGCCGCGTTCGGCGAATGGCTGCAGAAGAACGGCGTCGATCCGAAGAAATTCATGGACACCATGAAGTCCTTCGGCGTGCAGAGCAAGCTGCGCCGCGCTACCCAGCAAACCGTCGCCTACAAGATCGATGGCACGCCGGCGATGGCGGTGGCGGGCCGCTACACCGTCAGCGCCGAACAGGGCCGGACGCAGCAGGGCATGCTTCAGGAGGTCGATGCCCTCGTCGCCATGGCACGCAAGCAGAAATAGCGGATGCGGGTCGTCATCACCGGCGCCTCGTCGGGCATCGGTGAGGCGCTCTCCCGTCACTACGCCTCGCAGGACTCGATTCTCGGCCTGATCTCGCGCAGGCAGGCGGGCGCGGGTCTGCCGGGCACCGTGGTTTCCTATGCGCTCGACGTCACCGACGTCGCGGCGCTCGAGCGCGCGGCCGCCGATTTCGTGGCGCGCCACGGCGCGCCCGAGCTCGTGATCGCCAATGCCGGCGTCGGCGTGGGTACCCACTCGGACGAGCTCGCCGACATCGAAAAGCTGCGCCGGGTCCTCGACATCAACGTGACGGGTCTCGCCGCGACCCTCGCCGCGTTCGCCCCGGCGATGCGCAAGGCCGGCCGCGGTACGCTCGCCGGGATTGCAAGCGTAGCGGGGTTCCGCGGCCTCCCCGGGAACGGAGCCTACTGCGCCTCAAAAGCGGCGGCCATCGCCTGGCTGGAAAGCCTGCGCACCGAGCTTCACGGCAGCGGCGTGGCGGTGGTCTGCATCTGTCCCGGGTACATCGATACCCCGATGACCCGCGTGAACCGTTACCCGATGCCTTTTCTCCTTCCTCCCGACCAAGCGGCACGCCGCATCGCCCGCGCCATCGCGGCGCGCCGGCGACTGGCGGTGATCCCATGGCAAATGGCGGCAGTGTCGGTCCTGCTGAGAGCGATGCCGGGATGGCTGTACGACCGCCTCGCGGCACGCGCACCACGAAAGCCTAGAGACGTCCGAATCTAGAGTTGGCTATTTGGCGATGCGCAGCATCGCGTAGCTGCCGGGCGCATCCTCCAGGACGTTCTGCGGCACGCGGGCGGGGACCTTGGCGCCGCCGTTCAGCCGCTCGATCCAGGCCTGCCAATCTTCCCACCAGGAGCCGGGAATCTGCTTCGCCCCGGCAAACCATTCCTCCGCGGTGTTGGGCAGGGCATCGTTCACCCAATAGTGGTATTTCTTCGCCGCGGGCGGGTTGACGATGCCGGCGATGTGGCCGGAGCCACCGAGAACAAAGCGAACCGCCCCCCGCACGGCACTACCTAGATACATCGCACCCTTGTATGTGGTCTTCCAGGGAGCGATGTGGTCCTCGACCGTGGAGATGAAGTAGGCGGGCGTGCGCACCGCGCCGAGATCGATCGGCACGCCGTCGAGGTCGATGCCGCCGGGCTCGGCGAGGAGGTTCTTGATGTACATGTTGCGCAGGTAGAAGCTGTGCATGCGCGCCGGCATGCGCGTCGAGTCCGCGTTCCAGTACAGGAGATCGAAGGGGAACGGGTCCTTGCCGAGGAGGTAGTTGTTGACCACGAACGACCACACCAGATCGTTCGCCCGAAGCAGGTTGAAGGTTCCGGCCATCTCGGAGCCCTCGAGGTAGCCGCGCTCGTTCATTTTCTTCTCGAGATTGGCGACCTGCGCCTCGTCGATGAACACCCCGAGCTCGCCCGGCTCCGAGAAGTCGAGCAGGCTCACGAAAAATGTCGCGCTCGCGACGCGGTCTTGCTTTGTATTGCTTAAGTAGCCCAGGGTCGCACCGAGAAGGGTGCCGCCCAGGCAATAACCGATGACGTTGAGCTCGCGCTCGCCGGTGGCCTTCTCTACCGCGTCGAAAGCGGCGAGCGCGCCCTCGCGCATGTAGTCGTCGAAGCCCTTCTGCGCGAGGCTCGCGTCGGGATTCACCCACGAGACCACGAACACGGTGTGCCCCTGCGCCACGGCCCAGCGGATGAAGGAGTTCTTCTCGCGCAGGTCGAGAATGTAGTACTTGTTGATCCACGGTGGAATGATCACCAGCGGACGCTTGTGCACTTCCTGCGTCGTGGGCTCGTACTGAATGAGCTGCATCAGCGGGGTCTGATGGACGACCTTGCCCGGCGTGGTGGCGACATTGCGGCCGAGCTGAAAAGCGCTCTCGTCGGTCATCGAGACGCGCAGCTGCCCGCCGCCCTTTTCGAGGTCCGCCAGCAGGTTGTTCATGCCGCGGATCAGGTTCTGGCCGCCGCTGCGCAGCGTCTCGCGCAGGACCTGCGGGTTGGTCATGAGAAAGTTGGTGGGTGCCAGCGCATCGACGTACTGGCGGGTGAAGAACGCGACCTTCTTCTCCGACTCGGGCGGCAGGCCCCCGACCTTGGACACCGTCTGCTGGATGTGCCGGGCCGCGATGAGATAGGACTGCTTGATGTGGTCGAACACGAAGTTCGTAGACCAGTCGTCGTCCTTGAAGCGCGCATCGCCGGCTGCGGGCTCCGCCACTGGCGGCGCCTGCAGCCCCAGCATCTTCAGCCACGTCGACTGCCACAGGCGCATGTAGTCGGCCCACATGCTCATCGAGGTGTTGGCGAGGAGCGCGGGGTCCGCGGCCATCTTCGCGTAGAGATCCATGAACGCACGCGCAATGCCCATCTCGTCGCGCACCGCCGACGAGAGACTCGCGGCCTGCTTCTGGGCGAAGTCCGCGAGGAGCCGCGACGAGCGCTGGGCGACGCTGCCGCAGATTGTTGTAAGTTCCGGGGGATTCTGAGTCATGCGCTAGCGTAGCGCATGACGCCGTCGGGGCCGATACCCCGCTGGGCCTGGCCCGCATAGTAAAGGTAGTGCAGATGGGCGATCGCCTCGCCCATCGCAAAGAACGTCTGGTGGGTATCCAGCGGACGCCGGAACAGCACCGTGAGCAGGTCACCGGCGCTCTTGGGCTCGTCCTTGAGGGCGTTCCTGAGCTCGGCAAAACGCGCCTCGTGGTGCTCCTCCAGCTGGCGCACCCGCAGGTGGGCGCCGCGGAACGGCTTGCCATGGGACGGGAGTACCAGGACATCGGGCGGCAGACTGCGATAGCGGTCGATCGACCCGAGGAAAAGCCGCAGCGGGTCGCCCTCCGGGTCGATCGACCAGACGCTCACGTTGGTGGAGATCGTCGACAGGAGCATGTCGCCGGCGATCAACACGTTCAGCTCCGCGCAATACAACGACAGATGCTCCGGGGCATGGCCGTGGCCGATGATCGCCTTCCAGTCGTGCCCGCCGATGCGCACGGTGTCGCCTTCGATGATGCGGCGGTAGGCGAAGGGAAACTCGGGCACGAGCGCCGAGTAGCGGTTGTTCCCGCGGATGCCGGCCATGGCGGCCGTCTTGTCGGCAGGCAGGCCGTTTTTCTTGAATACGGAAATCACCGCGTCGCTGGTATAGCCCGCGCCCGAGGAGCGCACCGCGTGGGCCGTGAGGTACTCGCCCTGGGTCGTCCACATGTCCACGCCGAAACGCTTGCAGATCCAGTCGGCGTTGCCGGCATGGTCCGGGTGATAGTGGGTGACGATCACGCGTCCGACCGGATGAAAGCTGGCGAACAGCTTCTCCCACAGCGCCCGCGTCTTCTGGTCGCCGATGCCGGTGTCGACGACCGTCCAGCCGCCCGCATCACCTCCCGCGGCGTCCTCGATCAACCACAGGTTGATGTGGTCGAGCTGGAACGGCAGCGGCATGCTGAGCCAGTGGATGCCCGGCGCCACGGCAATGGTTTCGCCCGGCGGCGGCGTCTCCGGCCAGGGATACTGTAGGGAGACCATCGGGATAGAATCAGCCCGAACCCTAACATGGAAAATGAGACGGAAACCGGGCGGGGCGAGTTCTCGATCAGCGACCTGGCGCGCGAGTTCGACGTCACGCCTCGCGCGATCCGGTTCTACGAGGATCAGGGGCTGCTCGCGCCGCGACGCGAAGGCCAGCGGCGCATCTATACGCCGCGCGACCGCACCCGGCTGAAGCTCACGCTGCGCGGCAAGCGCCTCGGCCTTTCGCTTTCCGAGATCCGCGAGCTCATCGACATGTACGAGCCGGGCCGCGACGAGCGGCCGCAGCTCGAGCGCTTCCTGGGCGTCCTCGAGAACCACAAGACGAGCCTGCTGCAGCAGCGTGCGGATCTCGAGGCACAGCTTTCCGAGCTCCAAACCTTTGAAAGACGAGTTAAAAAGCAGCTCAAGAAAATATGAAGCGCGCAAGGCGCGCTTGGTTGACGTTTACGTAAACGTCAAGTACGCTGCCCCGGTGAGAATGCCCCGGCCGTGAACGCCCCCGCCGACCCCGCCTTCGCGCAGCGTTGCCGCGACAGCTTCGGCCGCCAGAAAGCGATGTCCCTGATCGGCGCCAGGCTCACCGTGGTCGAGGCCGGCTACGCCGAGATCGAGCTCCCCTGGCGCGCCGAGCTGACCCAGCAGAAGGGTTACGTCCACGGCGGCATCGTCGGCATGATCGCCGACACCGCCTGCGGCTACAGCGCTTTCTCGCTGATGCCGGCCGATTGCTCGCTCGTCACCGTGGAATACAAGATGAACATCCTCAATCCCGGCCGAGGCGGGCTCGTGGCCAAGGCGCAGGTGGTGAAGCCCGGGCGCACGCTCACCGTTGCGCGGGCGGAGGTGTACGCTGACGACGGTAAGCACGTCGCCACCATGCTGCAGACCCTGATGACGCTCGCGGACACCGCTGACACGCCATGAACCTGCCTTTGTGAATCTGAACCTATTGCGCTTCGATCACGGCGAGACCATCGCGATGCTGCGCGAGAGCGTGCGCGAGTTCGCCGCGAAGGAAATCGCGCCGCGCGCCGCGCAGATCGACCGCGACAACCAGTTCCCGGCGGATCTTTGGCGCAAGCTGGGCGCCCTGGGCCTCCTGGGCATCACCGTCGAGGAGGAGCTCGGCGGCAGCGCGATCGGTTATCTCGCGCATATCGTCGCCATGGAGGAGATCTCGCGCGCCTCGGCCTCGGTGGGCCTTTCCTACGGCGCGCACTCGAACCTGTGCGTGAACCAGATTCGGCGCAACGGCTCTCCGGCGCAGAGGCGGAAGTATCTGCCGAAGCTCGTCTCGGGCGAGCACGTCGGCGCGCTCGCGATGTCGGAGCCCGGGGCCGGCTCCGACGTGGTCGGAATGCGCCTCAAGGCAGAGCGCCGCGGCGATCGCTACGTCCTCAATGGCAACAAGATGTGGATCACCAACGGACCCGATGCGGACGTGCTGGTCGTCTACGGCAAGAGCAGCGACCAGGGCATCACCGCCTTCCTGGTCGAAAAGGGCAGCAAGGGCTTCTCGACCGCGCAGAAGCTCGACAAGCTCGGCATGCGCGGCTCGAACACCTGCGAGCTCGTGTTCAGGGACTGTGAGCTATCAAAAGATCAGGTCTTGGGCGAGGAAGGCCAGGGCGTGAAGGTCCTGATGTCGGGCCTCGACTACGAGCGCGCGGTGCTCGCCGGAGGACCGCTCGGCATCATGGCGGCATGCCTCGACGTGGTGGTCCCTTACGTGCACGACCGCAAGCAGTTCGGCCAGCCGATCGGCGAGTTCCAGCTGATGCAGGGCAAGCTCGCCGACATGTACACCACGTTTTCCGCCTGTCGTGCGTACGTGTACGCGGTCGGGCAGGCCCTCGACCGGAATGAGACCACGCGAAAGGACGCGGCCGGCGCCATCCTCTACGCCGCCGAAAAGGCGACCTGGATGGCGGGCGAAGCCATCCAGGCGCTCGGCGGCATGGGCTACATCAACGAGACGCCGGTCGGCCGCCTGTGGCGCGACGCCAAGCTCTACGAGATCGGCGCCGGCACCTCCGAGATCCGCCGCTGGCTGATCGGCCGTGAGCTTTTCGCCGAATCGCAATGAGCCTGAGAACGAAACTCTCCGAGAAGCTCGGCCTGCGCGCGCCGATCATCCAGGCGCCCATGGCGGGCGGACCGAGCAGCCAGGAGCTGGTGGCCGCCTGCTCGGCGGCGGGCGCGCTCGGCTGCTTCGGCTTCGCCTATACGCAGCCCGAGGACATGGAAAAGCAGGCGGCGTGGGTGCGCGCCAGAACGACGCAGCCATTCCTCGTCAACCTGTTCGCTTCGCCCCAGCCCGGCGAAATTCCACCTGCGGCGCAGCGCGCGGCGCTCGAGGCCGTTGCGCGCTACTACAGCGAATTCGGGATGCCGTTGCCCGAGCCTGTGAAGCCGCCGTACGCGCCGGACTTCACCGCCCAGCTCGCGGCGGTCGAGCGCATCCGTCCGAAGGCGTTCACCTCTCACCTCGCGGCATTGCCGCCCGACTACCTCAAGAAATTCCAGGCAGCCGGCATCGTGATCGGCGGCAGCGCAACCAATATCGCCGAGGCGAAAGAGCTCGAATCGCTCGGCGTCGACTTCATCATCGCGCAGGGCGGCGAAGCCGGCGGCCATCGCGGCACCTGGCTGGGCGATCCCTACGACGCGCTCACGGGAACGCTCGCCCTCACCCGGCTCATCGTGCGCGAGGTGCGCGTGCCGGTCGTGGCGGCCGGCGGAATCATGGACGGCGCCGGAATCGCCGCCGTACTCGCGCTCGGCGCGCAGGCCGCGCAGCTCGGCACGGCGTTCATTCCCTGCCCCGAAAGCGGCGCCTCGCAGGTGCACAAGCAGGCCCTGCTCGCGGCGCGGGAAGACGGTACCCGGATCACCGAGAAATTCAGCGGCAAGCCGGCGCGCGGCCTCGTCAACCGCTTCATCGCGGAAATGGCGCAGGCGCCGCAGCTTCCCTTTCCGGCCCAGAACAGCATCACCGGAAAGCTGCGGCAAGCCTCCGCCAAGGCGGGCCGGCCCGACTGCATCGCGATGTGGTCCGGCCAGGCCGCTCCGCTTTCGCGCGCGCTGCCGGCCGCGGAATTGATCGAGCGCCTGGAAGCCGAAACGATGGAGGCGATCCGCCGTATCGCCGCCGTGGCCGGCTTGGCACCATGAACGACCTGGTCGAAACCTACCGCGGCCTGGTTTATCCATGGCATTGCGATCACATGGGGCACATGAACGTCATGTGGTACGTGGGCAAGTTCGATGAAGCGACCTGGAATCTGTTCGCCGCGGTCGGAATTACCACCGCCTTCCTGAAAGAGAACCGGCGCGGCATGGCGGCCGTGCAGCAGAACATCACCTACCGGCGCGAGCTCCTCGCCGGCGATACCGTCGCAGTGCGCTCGGCCTTCATCGAGGTGCGCGAGCGGGTGGCGAAATTCGTGCATGAGATGCGCAACGCCGCAACGGGGGAGATTTCTGCCGTGTGTGTCCTGACCGGCGTGCAGATGGACACCCAGAGCCGCAAGTCCTGCCCTTTCCCGCCGGAGCTCGCCGAGCGTGCGCGCAGCCTCGTGCGTCCCTACGAGCTGCCGGGCTGAGACCGATTTGAAGGAGATTTCCATGCAGAACGACCCGATCGTCATCGTTGGCCTCGCCCGCACGCCGATGGGCGCGTTCCAGGGCGAGCTCAAGGGCTTCGCGGCGCCTGAACTCGGCGCCGCCGCGATCCGCGCCGCGGTGGAGCGCGCGCGCATCCGGCCCGACGAAGTCCAGGAAGTCATCATGGGCTGCGTGCTGCCCGCCGGCCAGGGCCAGGCACCCGCGCGCCAGGCCTCGCTCGGTGCCGGGCTGCCGCTCGCGGCCGGCTGCACCACGGTGAACAAGATGTGCGGCTCGGGAATGAAGGCGGCGATGTTCGCGCACGACTTGCTCGCCGTGAATTCGTTCGACGTCATCGTAGCGGGCGGCATGGAGTCGATGACGAACGCGCCCTATCTCCTGCCCAAGGCCCGCGGGGGCCTGCGCATGGGCCACGGCCAGGTCATCGACCACATGTTCTACGACGGGCTGGAAGATGCCTATGACAAGGGTCGCCTCATGGGGACCTTCGCGGAGGACTGCGCCCAGAAATACGATTTCTCGAGAGAGGCCCAGGACCGGTTTGCCATCAACTCGCTCGAACGCGCGCAGAAAGCGAACCAGGAAGGCTGGTTCGCCTGGGAAACCACCCCGATCGCCATCAAGGCCGGCAAGGAAGAAAAGTTCGTCGAGACCGACGAGCAGCCGTTCAAGGCCAACCTCGAGAAGATTCCGACGCTGAGGCCCGCGTTCCGCAAGGACGGCACGGTGACGGCGGC
>JBJMWH010000074.1:0-5798 GCA_045810245.1 Burkholderiales bacterium
CGTCACCATCTACGCGTCACGCCCAGGGTCAGGCCGAAGCGCTGCGATTCCAGCTCGGACAGGGGCACGCTGATACCCACGGCGGTGCGGGTCCCATCCGTAGCGCGCAGCAGCCAGTACCGCAGTCCCGCGCCGACCTCCCAGTTCTTCTGGATCGCCTGGCGCACCTCGAGGTCGAGCTGGAAGCCGTAGCCCTCGCCTCTGATATGGATGTTCGGCGCCTGACCGAGATCGTTCGGGCTTTGCCGCAGCCAATGGCTGTCTTCGTCGCGCACCCTGGCGTACGGAATCAACGCGCCGTCGAATGTGATCCGGGTTCCCGCGCCCAGGAGTGCCGTACTGGTCAGACCAACGCGCAACGACTGCCAGGTCACCTCGTTGCTGATCACGGGCACAGAATCCGCCAACCTTCGGCCGTCGTCCGCAGGGCCCGGTGGCGGAACCGTGACCACCAGCCCATAAGCGTCCAACCGCTCCGCCCAATAGCTGAAGCCCACAAAAAAACCCGCCGCGCCATTTTGAGTGCGCACGATATCTTTGCCGGCGTCGATGGTGAAATAGGCCAGCCGATTGCCCTTCACGGTCGAGGTCGTGTCGGAAAACTTATTCTGCCCGCGGGCGAAATCCTCGTCGTCGAACGAACCGCTTCTGGTCTCGCCGAGGCCGGCGTTGCCCTTCAGGAACAGGCCGCGCGGAAGATTCTTGCGCCCGTATAGCTCCAGGGCATGCGTCTTCAGGTCCTCGTAGGTGAGAACCGAAGTCGGGTTGCCTAAAGAGGGCACCAGGCCCTGCGCGTTGTGGCTGCGCGTGGTGCTGGCCTCGCTGTACCAGTAGCGCACGCCGAGCTCGCCGCCCTGCGGGCGCGCCTCGTAGCCCTGTCCGGGCGCCTCGTAGCCCTGCGCGCGCGCGGCGAGGCTCAGGCAGAGCAACAGTACGAACGACGCAAAACGCATGCCTTCGGAGTCTAGCCCAGTTGGACGACGCCGCCGTTTCCAGGCTGCGCGCTTCCACGCTAGACTAAAGGTTGGCAACTTTTGAAAGGAGGTGATCCCGTGAGAGACGACCAAGGCACAACCGGCCGGCAGGACTCTAACGGCGGATCGTCCACCCGTGCAATTTGGGGGCAATCCTAAGAACAGGAGTCCGGCCAGCATCTAGGCCGGCTGCCTAGCAGACGCCCCAGGGTGCAAGCCTTGGGGCGTTTGTTTTTCCGGGGCTAGAATAGCCCAGCGCAGGAGGAGGCCCCATGCCACGCCATCGCGACTACGTTCCGCAGGGAGTCATCCCGGCGCTGCTGCTGCCATTCCACGACGACTTGTCGATCGATGAAGCCGCTTACCGCGCGCACCTGCGCGACGTGGCCTCGGTCTCCGGACTCGGCGCGATCACCACCAATGCGCACGCTTCCGAGGTCGCATCGTGCACCTTCGAGGAGCAGCGCCGGGTTCTCGAGATCACGCAGGAGGAAGTAGGTGCGCGCCTGCCGATCGTCAACGGCATCTACGCCGAGGGCTCGCTCGAGGCCCAGCGTCTCGCACGCATGGCGGAGGCGGGAGGCGCCTCGGCATTGCTCGTTTTCCCGTCGGGCATCTACACCTTCGGGCAGCGTCCGGAAATGGCGCTCGAGCACTTCCGGCGCATCGCGGACGTCACCGACCTGCCGCTCATCGTCTTCCAGTACCCGCTCGCCGGCGGCCAGGGATATCCCATGAGCACCCTCGAGCGGATCTGCAGCGAAGTGCCCACGGTGCGCGCGATCAAGGACTGGTGCGCGAGCCCGCTGCTGCACGAACGGCACATCCGCGCGCTGCAGTCGCGCACGCGGCCGGTGAACGTGCTCACCACGCACAGCTCCTGGCTCTTCGGCTCTCTGGTGCTCGGCTGCAAGGGGCTCCTGTCCGGCAGCGGCTCGGTGATCGCCGATCTGCAGGCGGCGCTCTGGCGCGCCGTTCAGGCAAACGACCTGGCCACGGCGAAAGCGATCCACGATCGGATCTACCCGACGGCCGAGGCGTTCTACGCCGATCCCTTCGTCGACATGCACAACCGCATGAAGGAGGCGCTCGTGCTCCTCGGCCGACTCCCTCGCGCCGTGGTGCGCCCGCCGCTTGTCAAGTTACCTGCTGAGGAAATCGAGCGCATCCGGCGCGCGTTGATTGCGGCAGGACTCCTGGATGTCGAGGGACGGCGCAAGGCCGCTTGAGGCGGAGCTTGATCAACACTCTTTTCATTCTGCTCCTTTCACTTGCGGCCATGGCGGTCGCAGCGGCGGATTTTCCGTCTCGGCCGGTGCGGCTCATCGTCCCGTTTCCACCGGGCGGCCCGCTCGACATCGTCGGCCGAGTGCTCGGGCGCAAGCTCTCCGAGCAGTGGGGGCAGCCGGTGGTGATCGACAACCGCGGCGGTGCAAGCGGCGCGATCGGCACCGACCTGCTCGCCAAGAGCGCGCCGGACGGCTACACCCTCGCCGTCAACTCGACGCCGCTGGTGGCGACCCCGCACCTGCAGAAGCTGCCCTACGATACCCTGCGCGATCTCGTCGGTGTCTCGCAGATCGCGCTGATCGATTACGTGCTGGTGGCGAACGCCAAATCCGGCGTCGGCTCGCTCGAGGAGCTGCTCGCGCTGGCCAAAAGACAGCCCGGCAAGCTGAACTACGCGAGCGCCGGGACCGGCTCCGGGCAGCATCTCTTCTTCGAGTTGATGAAAGGCACCGCCGGCGCGAGCATCAACCATATCCCGTACAAAGGCGCCGCCGCGGCGGTGCAGGCGCTGCTCGCCGGCGAAGTGGACTTCATGTTCGAGGTTTCGGTCGGCGTGCTGCCGCAGATCCGCGCCGGCACGCTGCGCCCCCTCCTCGTGACCGGCGCAAGACCGATTGACGCGCTGCCCAACGTGCCGCCCTTCGACCGCGTGTTCCCCGGCGTGGGCATCGAAGCCTGGCATGGCGTCTTCGCGCCCGCGGCGACTCCACCGCCGCTCCTCGAGCAGGTTTCGCTCGATATCCGCCAGGCGGTGCTTTCGCCGGAAGTTTCAGCGCGGCTGCGGGACCTCGGCTTCCAGCCGACCGGGCTCGCGTATCCGCGTTTCAACCAGATCGTGGCGCGCGACCTCGAGCGCTGGGGCAAGGTGATCCGCGATAACCACATCAGGGCCGACTAGGGAGGAGCGAGATGAGCAAGTGGTGGATCGCTTTGGCGCTGGTGCTCGCGTGTCACGGCGCAGCTGCGCAGACTTATCCGACGCGGCCGATCAAGGTCGTGGTGCCGGCGACGACCGGAGGCGCGATCGACCTGATCGCACGCTCGCTCGCCGAGAAGATGTCCGCGCCGCTCGGCCAGCCGGTGATCGTCGAGAACAAGCCCGGCGCCGCGAACAATCTCGGCACCGACTTCGTAGCCAAGAGCCCGCCGGACGGCTACACCCTCCTGATCGTCGCCTCGAGCCACGCAACCAACAAGTGGCTCTACAAGAACCTGCCCTACGACCCGGTCAAGGACTTCGCGCCGGTCGCGTACACGCACGTCGTACCGCTCCTTCTCGCGGTGCATCCTTCCGTGGGCGCGAAAAACGTGCAGGAGCTCGCGGCCTGGATCCGCGCCAATCCGGACAAGGCGGCCTACGCCTCGAGCGGCCCGGGAAGCTCGCTCCACATGGCGGCAGAGCTCTTCATGAGCATGACCAAGACGAAGATGCAGCACGTCCCGTACAAGGGCAGCTCGGCGGCGCATCCCGATCTCCTCGCCGGGCGCACCGCGATGATCTTCGACACCGTGACCGCGATCGCGCCGCACGTGCGCTCGGGCGCACTACGGGGCATAGCCGTCACCACGCCGAAGCGCTCGAGCTCGTTCCCGGAGTTGCCGACGATCGCGGAATCGGGCCTGCCGGGCTACGACGCCAGCACCTGGGGCGGCATCCTTGCCCCGGCCCGCACTCCAAAAGACACGTTGAGCCGGCTGAACGGGGTGATCAACGCGGCGCTCAAGCAGGACGACGTGCGCGCGCGCCTCACCACCGCGGGCATCGAGATCCAGGGAGGAACACCGGAGGACTTCGGCAACGTCATCCAGGCCGAGGTCGACAAATGGGGCCGGATCGTGAAGGCAGCCGGCATCCAGCCCGAGTAGGGCGATTCTTAGCCTTTTTCGTCGCGCTTGGAACGCACGACCGTCGCCGTGCGGGCCGCGCTGACCGTGCTTCGCTCGATGAGGTCGACGAGCCGCAGGAACAGGTTGATGGCGGGCTCCGCCCTGCCCTCCACCCAGGCGAGCACCTCGGCAGGATTCACGCCGAGGTACCCGGCGACCGCATCATTGCTCCCTAGGATCTCGGCGGCCATCTCGACCGAGCGTTGGTAGACTGCTTTTGCCATGCCGATACCTTGCGCTTGCATCCGACGGCGGGGAAGGTAACTAGTTAACGACCCCCGCGCTGGTTTGGTTTACCTGGAAAGGTACACCGCCAGGATGGCGAGCACTACAGCAAAAGTGCATTCAATGCAGCGCCCGGCGCGGGTCAACGGAGCGAGCTCGGGATCGTCGCGGTAGGGATTGTCGTAGTGGTTCATTGCGGCGCAGCGGCAGGATAGTCGCCAAATCCCTGGCCCGCCGCGCACTGCGCCACCGGGTTGCCCAGTCCTTGCAAGCTCTTACGCGATTGACGCCGCAGCCCGACAGCACGCCAGCACGCCCGCTCATGCCGGTTTGATTTTGCGTAAACGCCGGCGCATGATGCCTGCGCCGGGGGCCAGAAAATAAGAAAGGGTTGTGGCATGAATACCACGCTCGTGATCAATCGCAAGGGCGGCGCCGGCAAAACTACCGTGTCGATCAACCTGGCGAGCTATTTCGCCGCGGCGAACGTCGCCACGACCATCATGGACTACGACCCGCAGGGGTCGAGCCTGCACTGGCTGAAACAGCGCAACCCGCCGCTTGGCAAAATTCACGGCTCCAACGCCGCGCCGGAAAAATTCGGCCAGCTGCGCAGCTTCGGGATGTACGTGCCGGCCGAAACGAAGCAGCTCATCATCGATGCCCCCGGCGGCGTCTCGGGCGTGCTCCTGCAGGAGCTGCTGTGCCGGGCGAACTGTGTGCTCATTCCCGTCACCCCGTCCTCGATCGACATCCACGCCACGGCGCACTTCATCAAGGACGTGCTCCTCACGGGCATCGTGCGCACACGCAATATCCGCATCGGCGTGATCGCCAACCGCGTGCGCAGGTCGATGCCGGTGTACCAGCCGCTCGAGCGGTTCCTCAAGGCGCTCAACCTGGACCTGATCGGGCGTCTGCTCGACTCCGATACCTTCGTGAGGGCGGCCGAAGCAGGCAGCGGCATCTTCGAGATGGAGCCCGGCTTGGCGGGCGCGGAATGCCGGCAGTTCACGCCGATCGTCGAGTGGGTGACCGGCGAGAAGCTCGGAGCACCGGCCGCGAACGTCTACCAGCTGAACCTGCGTTTAGGCGGGACCTAGAAGCCGCGCAGCAGTTTGGGAATGGAGCTTGCTCGGGTTCCGGCAGTACAACCCGCCGGGGCACGCCATGGCCACTCTCACCGCAGGACAGGCGCTTCCGCACTCCGCGCTCGACGCCCGCACGCAGCTGCGCCGCGCCGTCATCGCCAGCACCATCGGCACGACCATCGAGTGGTACGACTTCTTCCTCTACAGCATTGTCACGGGTCTCGTGTTCGCGAAGCTCTTCTTCCCGCAGTCCGATCCGCTGACGGGGACGCTGCAGGCGTTCGCGATCTACGCCGTCGGGTTCGTCGCGCGGCCGGTCGGGGCCGCGATC
>JBJMWH010000075.1:0-7381 GCA_045810245.1 Burkholderiales bacterium
GCCCGGGATCGCCGGCCAGATCCCGCTCTGCGAGCCAGGCTTCCATGGCGGGCGATACATCGAATTCGCCGGAGAGCTCGGCACGCTCGGCGCCTTCGCGCACGAGCGCTGCGTCGCCGCGGCCGCCGACCAGCAGCTCGAGCGCATCCACCAGCAGCGACTTGCCGGCGCCGGTTTCGCCGGTAAGGGTGGTGAAGCCATCGCCCAGCTCGAGCGACGCGCGCTCGATCAGCACGAAATCGCGGACTTCGAGCGCGCGCAGCATTGCTATTCGGACTTGGCGCGCACCTCGCTCCAGCCGAGCTTCTCGCGTAGCGTGGCGAAGTAGCGGTAGCCGGGAGGATGCACGAAGCGCACGGCGTCGGCGGAGCGCTTGAGCACCAGACGATCGCCGCCTTGCATGTCGGCGAGCGCCAGCCCGTCGAAGTGCGCGCGCGCATCGAGCGCGTGCTTGAGCACGATCTCGATGGTGGCGGCGTCGCTGACGCTGACCGGCCGCGCCGAGAGCGTGTGCGGCGCGAGTGGCACCAGCGCGAGCGCCGGCACCGCCGGATGCAGGATCGGGCCCTGCGCCGACAGCGCGTAGGCGGTCGAGCCGGTCGGCGTTGCGATGATGATGCCGTCGGCGCGCAGCGTGTAGACGAATTCGCCGTCGAGCAGGAGGTCGAACTCGATCAGGCGGCCCTGCGAGCCCTTGCCGATCACCGCCTCGTTGAGCGCGATGGTGCGCATCACCGACTGGCCGCCACGGACAATGTCGGCGTCGAGCAGCGAGCGCTCCTCCATCGTGTACTTACCGTCGAGGATCGCGCCGACGCCGTTCTGCATGTCGCGGTGGCCGATGTCGGTCATGAAGCCGACGCGTCCCTGGTTCACGCCGACCAGCGGCACGCCGTGACGCACCAGGTTCCTCGCCGCGGCGAGCATCGTGCCGTCGCCGCCGATCACCACCGCAAGGTCAGCCTCGCCGCCGAGCGCGGCGTAATCGAGGCCGCGCTGGCCAAGCTCCGCGGCGGTTTCCTTCTCGATGAGCGCAGTACAGCCGCGCGTCTTGAGAAAAGCGGCGAGCTCGGTGAGCGATGAAGCGATTTCCGGCGTGCCGAGCTTGCCGATCAGTGCGATGCGGCGAAAGCTCGGTGTCACTCGGCCCTGCTCACCACGGGCGCCATCACTGCGAGTGTACAATGAATCGCATGCTCGACAAGCGCGCGCAAATCCTGCTCAAGACCTTGATTGAGCGATACATCGCCGAGGGTCAGCCGGTCGGCTCGCGCACGCTTTCGAAGTACTCGGGCCTCGATCTTTCGCCCGCCACGATCAGGAACGTGATGGCGGATCTGGAGGACCTGGGCTTGATCGCGAGTCCGCATACGTCGGCAGGCCGCGTGCCGACGCCGCTCGGCTACCGCTTCTTCGTCGACACGCTGCTCATCGTGAAGCAGCTCGACACGGGCGAGCTGCACCAGATCGAAACCGAGCTTCATCCGGACAACCCGCAGCGCGTGGTAACCGCCGCCTCGCAGCTCCTGTCCCAGCTCACCCAGTTCGCCGGCGTGGTCATGACGCCGCGGCGCCGCGCCCTCACCTTCCGCCACATCGAGTTCCTGCGCCTTTCGGAAAAGCGCGTCCTGCTGATCGTGGTCACGCCCGAGGGCGACGTGCAGAACCGCATCCTGTCCACCGAGCGCGAGTTCACGCCTGGAGAGCTCATCGAAGCGGCGAACTTCATGAACCACAACTACGCCGGGCAGAGCTTCGAGGAGGTGCGCCAGCGCCTGCACGGCGAGCTGCGCGAGATCAAGCACGACATGATCCGGCTGCTCTCGGTTGCGCTCGAGGCCGGCAACAAGGCCGTCGCCGAAGGCAACGAGCAGTACATCATCTCCGGCGAGCGCAATCTCTTCTCGGTGCAGGAGCTGGCGCAGGACGTGACGCGCCTCAAGCAGCTGTTCGAGCTGTTCGAGCGCAAGAGCTCGCTCATCCAGATCCTCGACCTCTCGCTGCGCGGCCAGGGCGTGCAGATCTTCATCGGCGGCGAGTCGGGCGTGAGCGCTCCGGACGACGTGAGCGTGGTGAGCTCGCCCTACAAGGTCGACGGCGAGGTCGTCGGCACCGTCGGCGTGATCGGGCCCACGCGCATGGCCTACGACCGCGTGATTCCGATCGTCGACATCACCGCGAAGCTGCTGTCTTCCGCGCTGTCTCGGCACTGAGAAAAGCACCGAGGTGCGACAAAAGACCGCAGGGCGCAAAGCCGCTGCGGCGATAGACTCTCGAAGTAGAAACACGTGAGAGTTCAAGCCAGTGCGCGGGTTAGCGCCGCTCGAGTTGCTGCTGGCGCCGTACTGCTCCAGCCGCGTCCTTAAAACGCACTTCCGGCCAGCGCCGGCCGGTGCGCCTCCGTCGACATCCGGGCCCTTCAGACAATGCGCTATCACGTCACCGCGCTGGTAGACGGCAGCCGCGTTCAGACGCTCGCGGTCGAGGCCGACGACGCGAGACAGGCGCGGGCGCTGACGCAGGACCGCGGCTATGCGGTGCTCGCCGTGCGCCGGCGCTTCGCCGCGCTGCCCGCATTTCTCCCTTGGGGACGCCGCGCGCGCCGCTTTCCGCTGCAGCTTTTCAGCCAGGAGATGCGCGTGATGCTCGAAGCCGGGCTCACGCTGCCCGAGGCGATCCAGGCGCTGGTCGAAAAGGAGTCGCGCGACGACCTGCGCCATGTGCTGCAGCGTGTGGCCGATGCGCTGCTCGAAGGCGCCAGCTTTTCGGCCGCGCTGACGCGCCAGCCCGAGGCCTTCCCGGCGCTCTACGTCGCCACGATCCGGGCGAGCGAGAAGAGCGGCGATCTCGCCGAGGCCCTGGCGCGCTACGTGCGCTATCAGCAGCAGATCGACGCGATCCGCGCGAAAGTCGTCGCGGCGTCGGTGTATCCGGCGCTGCTGCTCGCGGTCGGCGCGCTCGTGGCGGCGTTCCTGCTCGCCTATGTCGTGCCCCGGTTCAGCGCGGTCTACGACGATCTCGGGCGCCAGCTGCCGTGGATCACCGAGCTCATGCTCGGGTTCGGCCGGCTGATCAACGACAACGCGCTCCTCGTGGCGGCCGCGGCGGCGACGCTCGCCGCCGCCGTCCTCTACGCCCTCGCGCAGCCGGGCGTGCGCGCGGCCATCCTGCGCCAGCTCTGGCGCGTGCCGCGATTCGGCGAGCGGCTGCGCATCTACGACCTTGCGCGCCTCTACCGCACCCTCTCGATGCTCCTGCGCAGCGGCATGCCGATCGTGGCGGCGATGCGCAGCGCCTCCGGGCTGCTGCGGCCCGAGCCGCGCGCGCGGCTCGCCCTCGCGCTCGCCGACATCCAGCAGGGCCGCACCATCTCGCACGCGATGGCCGAGCACGGGCTGACGACGCCGGTCGCGCTGCGCATGCTGCGCGTAGGCGAACGCAGCGGCCGCATGAGCGAGCTGATGGAGCGCATCGCGGCGTACATGGAGGACGATCTCGCGCGCTGGGTCGACTGGTTCATGCGCCTGTTCGAGCCGATCCTGATGCTCGCGATCGGCGCCGTCATCGGCGCCGTGGTGCTGCTCATGTACATGCCGATCATCGAGCTGGCCGGAGCGCTCCAATGACGCTCGACCCCGACACGATCCGCAGCGCCCGCGGCGAAGCCGCGCGCAGCGGCCGCCGGGTGCTCGACGTGCTCGAGGAGCGCTCGGGGCTGCACGCGGGCGAGCTGATCGCGCACCTCGCCGGCACGCTCGGCTACCGCGCGGCCACCATGGCCGATCTCGAGCGCGCGCAAAGCGCGTTCGACGTGCTGCCTTACGCCGACGCCGCGCGGCGCGGCTGCGCGCCGATCCGCGCCGGCGGCGCGCTGGCGCTCGCCTTCGGCGACCCCTTCGTCGCCGACCTGCGCGCCTGGGCCGAGGAGCGCATCGCCGAGCCCTTCGAATGGCTGCTCGCCCATCCCGCGGATCTCGCGGTGTATCTCGCGCGCCACGAGGAAGGCCTGCGGGCGATGGACGGCGTGGTCGAGTCGGCGTCGAAGGAAACCCCGGGCGAGCCCGGCGCCGAGGACCTCTCGCTCGTGTCGATCAGCGAGGATGCGAACCCGATCGTCAAGCTGGTCAACTCGACCCTCTACGACGCGATGAAGGCGGGCGCGAGCGACATCCACATCGAGTCGCGCGCCAAGGAGCTCGCCATCAAGTACCGCATCGACGGCGTGCTGTCGCAGGTCGCCCTCCTTTCGGGGCGCGAGCACGCCGAGCAGATCATCTCGCGCATCAAGGTCATGTCCGAGCTCGACATCGCCGAGACGCGCGTGCCGCAGGACGGCCGCTTCAAGGTCACGATGCGCGGCGGAGAGATCGACGTGCGGGTGTCCATTCTCCCCAGCATCTTCGGCGAGGACGCGGTGCTGCGGATCCTCGACAAGCAGGCCCTCGCCGACCGCATCCTCGGCCTCACGCTCGATCAGCTCGGCTTCGACCAGCGCTGCATGCACGCCGTGCGCCGCCTGGCGCGCGAGCCCTACGGGATGCTCCTGGTCACCGGCCCGACCGGAAGCGGCAAGACCACCACGCTCTATGCGGCGCTCTCCGAGGTCAACCGCGCCGAGGACAAGATCGTCACCATCGAGGATCCGATCGAATACCAGCTTCCCGGGGTGCTGCAGATCCCGGTGAACGAGAAGAAGGGCCTGACCTTCGCCCGCGGCCTGCGCTCGATCCTGCGCCACGACCCGGACAAGATCATGGTCGGCGAGATCCGCGACCCGGAAACGGCGCAGATCGCCATCCAGGCGGCGCTCACCGGCCACCTGGTGTTCACCACGGTGCACGCCAACAACGCGTTCGACCTGATCGGCCGCTTCCTGCACATGAACGCGGACGCGCACAGCCTCGCCTCGGCGCTGAAAGGCGTGGTCGCGCAGCGCCTGGTGCGGCTGGTCTGCGCGCATTGCGCAAAGGAAGAGGTGCCCTCGGAGGAGCTGCTTCTCGAATCGGGTTTGACCCGGGACCAGACTGGCGAATGGAAATTCAGACAGGGGCGCGGCTGCGGCGCATGCCGTGGCACGGGCTACCGCGGGCGCAAGGCGATCGGCGAAGTTCTGCGCATCAATGACGAGTTCGCGCAGCTCCTGGTATCGCGGGCGCCCGCACCGTTGCTGCGGGAAGCGGCCGCGCGATCCGGGCTGCGGCCGCTGCGCGAGGCGGCGCTCGACCTGGTGCGCGCCGGCGAAACCACGCTGCAGGAGATCAACCGTGTTACCGCCGTGGCGTAGGGACAAACGCCTGCTGCTGCGCGGCCCGATCGCGACGCTGGGCGAGGCGATGCGCGCCCTGCGGCGCGGCACGCGCTGCCGCATCATCGTGTCGAACGCGCTCGCCCGCTTCGCCCTCGTGCCCTTCAGCACCGCCGTCGTCGGACGCTTGGCCGAGGAGGCGCTCGCCTCGCACGTCCTGCGCGGTACCCATGGCGAGCGCGTCGACGGCTGGCGCGTGCGCGTCGCGCCCGCACGGCTGGGCGAGCAGCGCCTCGCCTGCGCGCTCGACGCCGCCCTGCTCGACGCGATCCCCGGCGCCGCGCAGGCGCACGGCTTGCGGGTCGCGGCGATCGAGCCCGCCTGGGCGGTGGGCTTCAACGCCGCGTACCGGCGCCTGCCGGCTTCGTGCTGGTTCGCCGTCACCGAGCCGGGCCGGCTGGTGCTCGGCCTGCAGATCGACGGCGAATGGCGGCAACTCGCCGCCGAGCGCTGCGGGGATGAACCGCGTGCGGCCCTGCGCCAGGCGCTCGCGCGCGAAGCCGCGATGGCCGACGATCCGGCCGCCGCGCGCCTGCCGTGCTGGGTGGCGCATTTCCCCGGGCCCGAGCCGACGGTCGAGGCCCTGGCGTGAAGCGGCTCGCGCCGATGCGGCTCGACTTCGCGGCCACCGAATCCGGGGCGTCGTGGAGCGGCCTGCTCATGCTGGTGCTCGGCCTTGCGGCGGCCGGCCTCATCGTCGGCGACTACCAACAGCTCCTCGCCAGCGCCGAACGCATCGAAGCCGAGCTCGGCAGGCTGAGCACTCCCCGCCGCAGCGCCGAGCCTCGCGACGCGCGCAAGCAGGGCGAAGCCGTGGCGCGCTCGAACGAGGTCGCCCACGAGCTCTCCCGCAGATGGGACCGCGTGTTCCTCGCGCTCGAGTCGGCGAAGGCGCCCGACGTGGCGCTGCTCGCCATCGAGCCGGACCCGCGCAAAGGCGTGCTGCGCGTAACAGCCGAGGCGAAAAGCAAGAACGCGATGCTCGACTACGTCGATCGGCTGCAGGCGGCGGAGCCGCTGCAGCGGGTCATGCTCGAAAGCCACGAGGTGCTGTCGCAGGTGCCCGAAAAGCCGGTGCGCTTCGTCGTCACGGCATCGTGGGCGGCAGCGCCATGAGCTCCGCCAGGTTCGCCATGAGCTCCGCCACGTTCATCTACGCGCTGCGCACGCTCGTGTACCGGCTCGGAAGGGCCGGCGGCCTCGGCCTCGCGCTGCTCGCGGGCGCCGCGGTGTTCCACTTTTCGGCGGTGCGCCCGGCGAGCCGCGAGCTGGCGACGCTGCAACTGCGCGCGAGCGAGGTCGAAAAGCGCGCGCGGCCGGCCGCGCCCACCGCCGTCGCAGCCGACGAGATCGACCGCTTTGTCGGCTTTTTCCCGCCGTTCGAATCTGCGCCGAAGTGGCTGCGCACGCTTTACGCGGTGGCCGAGCGCGAGAAGCTCGAGCTCGCCCAGGGCAGCTACAGGATGACCGACGATCAGGTCCTCGGCCTCGCCTATTACCGCATTCTGCTGCCGGTCCGAGGCGGCTACCCGCAGATCCGCGGCTTCGTCGCCGGCGTGCTGGACGAGATTCCTGCGCTGGCGCTCGAAGGCATCGTCCTGCAGCGCGAGAAGGTCGGCGACAGCATGATCGACGCGAAAATCTCGCTGACCCTGCACCTGCAGGCGCAACCGAGCGCGGCTGCGGTGCTCGCCTCGGGAGGCCGCTGATGGCGACCCGGCGCGAGATGCTGCTGCGCGGCGGCCTCATTGCCGCAGTGACGGCGAGCCTCGGATTGTTCGCCGCAGGCGGCGACCCGCCGGCAGCACTTGTTGCCGGTCCGGCTGCGCCCCCGGCGCAACGCCCCGCGGCGAAGAGCGAGAGCGTGCGCATCGAGCTGCTTCGCCGCGATGTGCAGACGCGCCCCGAGGGCGACGCCTTCGCCGCGCACTCGTGGCAGCCGCCGCCCTCACCGCCCCGCGTCAAGCCGATCGCGCCCGAGCCCGAGCTCGCGGATCCGCCGCCTCCGCCGCCTGTGGCGCCGCCGCTGCCCTTCACTTTCCTCGGCGCATTCGAGGCCACGGGCGGCAAGCGCGT
>JBJMWH010000076.1:0-3396 GCA_045810245.1 Burkholderiales bacterium
GGGTTTTTCTCGCGATTGTTCGGCATGTTCAAGGCGCCGGCTACGGCCGCGCAGTCGCAGCCTGTCACGCAGTCCGCCGCCCAGTCCAACCCACAGTCCCGGCGCGACCAGCAGCAGCGACGCGACCAGCAGCCGCGGCGCGACCAGCGACCCGATCAGCAGAGAAGGGATGGGCGCGACGGCCGGCGCGACGGCCGCCCGCCGCGCGACGAGCACCGGGATCGCCAGCAGCAGGGGCGTCTGGAGCAGCGGCGCAATGGTCAGCCCCGCGGCGAGCGGGGCGAGCGGCCCGACCGGGGAGAGCGCAGGCCCGACCAACAGCGGCATCAGCAACCGCGACCGCCGCAACAAGGACGACCGGAGCAGCAACCGAGACCGGAGCAGCCACCAAGGGCGGAGCAGCAGGCGCGTCCCGAGCAGCAGCCCAAGCCGGAGCAACAGCAGCAGCCGCGGCCGCCAGAGCGCGAGCGCGAAGGTGGTCCTCGCGAAGGCGGTCCTCGCGAAGGCGAGGAGCACCGCCGCGGCGGCCGGCGCCATCGCCGCGACCGTCCGCGCCGGGACGAGCAGCCTGGCGGAACCGGCGCCGCCGCGGGAGCGCCTTCCGGCCAGCCGCCGCGCCACGAGCAGCCGCCGCACCACGAGCAGCCGCCGCACCACGAGCAGCCGCGCCATGAAGCGATCCGTGAGGATCAGCGGCGCGAGGCCCAGCGCCTGGAAGAAGCGCTGCGCGCGGAGGAAGGCCACACCGCGGAGCCGGTTCGTCACGAGCCGCCGCCGGTGCATCACGAAGAACCGATCGTGCGCAATGACGAGCCCGTGCGGCGTGAGGAGCCGAAAGTCGACTCCAGGGCGCTGCTCGAAAGCTCGGGTCTCGTGATGATCGAAACCGATCGCAGCAAGGCGCAGGTCGCCGCGCCGGCCGCGGAAGAGCCACAGCAGCTCGGCCGCCCGCGGCGCGCACAGACGAAGCCGGCTGCGCAGGAAGAGGAGCTGCAGCAGGTCGAGACTAGGAAGTAGCGCCGGTAATTTCGCGCAGTAGCTCGGCGCACGCGGCCTCGACCATGTCGAGAACACGCTCGAAGCCCTCGGCCCCGCCGTAATACGGGTCGGGGACGTCGCGCCCGGGCACGAGCAGGCGCAGCTTCGCGTGATGCTCGCCCGGACACTGCGCCCGCAGGGCAGCGAGGTGGCCGCGGTCCATCGCCACGATGAGGTCGAACGCCTCGAAGTCGCGCGGCGCCACCTGCCGCGCGCGCTGCGTGCTCAGGTCGTACCCGCGCCCGTGCGCATGGTGCTGGGCGCGCTCATCGGGCGCACGCCCGACGTGCCAGTCGCCGGTGCCCGCCGACTCGACATGGACCTCCGCGCCCGCCTGCTTCGCCAGGTGGCGCAGCACGCCCTCGGCGGTCGGCGAGCGGCAGATATTGCCGGTGCAGACGAACAGCACTCTCACTGGACCGGCGCGCGCGCGAATCAAGCCCGCCCTCCTTGTCGCCGGACCAGCACCATGAAGAGATGGCCTTTCACTCTGCGCACATCGCTGCCGACCGCTCGCACCGCCGCAACCACTTCTGCCGGCGATGTACACAATGCCTCGGCCCAGCGTGCAACGTCGGCATGATCGTCAATGTTGATTCTTTCGTCGTCGCCTTGCCGCGACGCGCCACGGTCGTCGGTCATAAAGGATGGACGCAACTGCCGTACCTTAAGATCTTCTTGGCTTAAGACCGAAACGACAGAAGGTTATTTCGCAAGCTGATAAGCAATCGGCGCGGCTATCATCCGATTATGACTTCCGTAGCCGTCTCAGCCGCCGTCTCTTGTGCCGAGGTGCTTTCCGGGCGCGCGCCGAAAGACGCGCCGGTCACGATCCGCGGCTGGGTGCGCACGCGCCGCGACTCCAAGGCGGGCATCTCCTTCGTCAACGTGTCCGACGGCTCGTCGTTCCATCCGGTGCAGGTCGTGGCACCGAATGCGCTTCCCAATTACGCGGACGAAGTCCTGAAGCTCACTGCGGGCTGCGCGGTGGAGGCGACGGGGAGCATCGTGCCCTCCCCGGCCAAGGGCCAGCCCTTCGAGATGCAGGCGGCGGCGATCCGCGTAGTCGGATGGGTCGACGATCCGGATTCATACCCGATCCAGCCCAAGCCGCACAGCTTCGAGTTCCTGCGCGAAGTGGCGCACCTGCGCCCGCGCACCAACGTGATCGGCGCGGTGACGCGCGTGCGGCACACGATCGCACAGGCCATTCACCGCTTCTTCCACGAGCACGGGTTCTTCTGGGTGAATACGCCCATCATCACCGCCTCCGACGCCGAGGGCGCCGGCGCGCTGTTCCGCGTCTCGACCCTCGATCTTGCCAACCTGCCGCGCACGGAAGCCGGCCGCGTCGACTACAGCAAGGACTTCTTCGGCCGCGAGACCTTCCTCACCGTCTCGGGGCAGCTCAACGTCGAGGCCTACTGCCTCGCGCTCTCGAAGGTCTACACCTTCGGGCCGACCTTCCGCGCCGAGAACTCCAACACCAGCCGCCACCTCGCCGAGTTCTGGATGATCGAGCCCGAGATCGCCTTTGCCGACCTCGCGGCGGATGCGGATCTCGCAGAAGCCCTGCTGAAACATGTATTCAGAGCCCTTCTTGGTGAAAGACCGGACGACATGGCGTTCTTCGAGGAGCGCGTCGAGAAGGGCGTGATCGCGAAGCTCCAGGGCATCGTCGACTCGCAGTTCGTGCGCATGCACTACGACGAGGCCATCAAGGTGCTCGAGAGCGCCAGGGCCAAGTTCGAGTTCCCGGTGAAATGGGGCATGGACCTGCAGTCGGAGCACGAGCGCTACCTCACCGAGCAGCACGCGAAGAAGCCGGTGATCGTGATGAACTACCCGAAGGGCATCAAGGCGTTCTACATGCGCGTGAACGACGACGGGCGCACGGTCGCGGCCATGGACGTGCTCGCGCCCGGCATCGGCGAGATCATCGGCGGCAGCCAGCGCGAGGAGCGGCTCTCGGTGCTCGACGCGCGCATGGACGAGCTGAAGATCCACAGGGAAGCCTATGGCTGGTACCGTGATCTGCGCCGCTACGGTACGGTGCCGCACGCCGGCTTCGGCCTGGGCTTCGAGCGCACCGTCGCCTACGTGACTGGACTGTCGAACGTGCGCGATGCGATTCCCTTCCCGCGCACGCCGGGCAGCGCGGCCTACTGATCGCGCGACCCGCCGTCTTTTGCCCTACCCCGAGGCGAGCTCCACCCCGAACACCCGCTTCTTCAGCTCCCCCAGCCGGTCGCGTGCCGCAGCCGCGTCCTCGAACTCGAGGTTCCTGGCGTGCTCCAGCATCTTCTTCTCGAGCGCCTTGATCTCGCGCGCGATCTGCTTTTCGCTCATCGCCTCGTA
>JBJMWH010000077.1:0-9581 GCA_045810245.1 Burkholderiales bacterium
GTTTCAGCCAATATTCGTCCGGGAAGCGCCCGCAGAGCTTTGCGATCGCCTCACGGATGCGCTGCTGCTCCTCGGAGAGGGCGAAGTCCACGGCTACCTTTTCCCCAGCAGCCCGGCGATGCCCAGGCCGATGAGGATGAGCGGCCACCAGGTGCCGATGATGTCCTTCAGCTCCGAGAACTTGAGGTAGCCGAGGTTGTAGGCGAGGAAGAGCAGCCCCACCGCGATGAGCGCGATCGGCCAGACGAGGTTGCGCCGCTCGGCCATCAGGACGCGCCCACCGCTCGGCCCCTGACGAACTCGGCGATCTCGGCGTCGTCGAAGCCCAGCTCGACCAGGATCTCGCGCGTATGCTCGCCAAGCTTCGGCGTGCGCCGGCGAATGGCGCCGCCGCGCCGGCCGTTCGCCCACACCGGGAACTTGGCGTAGCCGCGCTCGGTCGCCTGCCGCTCGACGAGCTGCGGGTGCCGCGCGGCTTCGCCTGGCGTGACGCAGAGATCCACCGGCACGTCGTTCTCGTCGCACAGCTTGAGCCACGCGGACGCGCTTCGCGTTCTCATCAGGTCTGAAAGAATTCTGGAAAGGTCGTTTCCGTGTTCCCGGCGCAGAGCGTCGGTCGAGAAGCGCGCCTCACCGAGCTGCGGGGCGAGCTTCACGAAGTTGCGCCAGAAGTGCTCTTCGAGGATGCCGAGGGTGAGTCGCTTCCCGTCCTGCGTCTCGAAGACGTCGTTCACCGGAAAGATGTGCGCCCGCGGATCGACTTCCGGGTCGAGGCCGTGGCGCATCGCCGCCCAGAAGAACGCGGTCTCGAAGAGCGAGAGATCGAGGTTCGCGCCCTTGCCCTCGTGCAGCGCGGCGAGGATCGCGACTGCGGCAAAGGCGCCGCCGCCCATGTCGGCGATCGGGAGCGACGAGCGCGCCGGCGGCTTCAGCCACTGGCCGGGGAAGGCAAGCGCGCCCGCGGCGGCGACGTAGTTGACGTCGTGGCCCGGCCGCTCGCGCCAGGGACCGCTCTGGCCGTAACCGGAGATCGAGCAGTAAATGAGCCGGGGGTTACTCTTCTTCAGCGACTCAAAATCGATGGAGAGGCGTTTCGCCACGCCCGGCCGAAAGCCCTCGACCACGATGTCGGCCTTGCGGACCAGCCGGTGGACGATCTCCTTCGCCGCCGGGTTCTTGAGGTCGAGCGCGAGGCTCCTCTTGTTGCGGTTCTCGGTCTCGAACTGCACCGGCACGTAGCCACGGCCCGGGTCGCCGCTCAGCATCTCGACCTTGATCACCTCGGCGCCCAGGTCGGCGAGCATCGCCGAGGCGAACGGCCCCGGGACGAACATCGAGAAGTCGACGAGCTGCACGCCGCCGAGCGGCGTCCACGGCTCAGCCAGGTCTTTCAACCGGGTCTTTCAAGATACGGCGGAGCGTAAACCACGAGGACCCTCACGCGCTCGCTCGTGACGGTGAAGACGTGCATGACACCGGCGGGGAAGAAGCACGCCTCGCCCGCCTTCATTTCGAATTCCTCCCGGCCGATCTCGACGTGCGCAGTGCCTTCGAGAAGGTAGGCCACCTGCTCGATGCCGGTGTGCAGGTGGGGATGGGCGCCCTGACCACGCTCGATCTCTCCCACGATGACTTCAAGATTCCGCGAGCCGACGGTTTCGGGGCCGATGAGCCGGAAGTTCTTCGTGCCGCTGTGGTTGGCGGGGGAATACGGTTTCACATCCGACTGACGCACGAGATAGGTCATGGCTCGATCCAGTTATGCAGCGCGATGCCGCCGTCGACGGCGATCGTGGCGCCGGTGACGTAGGCGCCGAAGCGCTCCGAGAGCACCGCCAGCGCCATCGCCGCGACTTCCGCCGGGGTGCCGAAGCGCTTCAGCGCGATTTTATCCGCCAGGGCCTGCGGCGCGGCGAAGCCGCCCCCGGGGATGGCGCCCGGGGCGATGGCGTTGACGCGGATGCCGTGGGGTCCCAGGGCCCGCGCCAGCTCCTTCACCACCATCGTCTGCCCCGCCTTCGACGCGCTGTAGTGCGGCAGGTTGCGCGGGCTCCAGGCGTGGAGCGACGTGACGAAGAGCATGCGCCCCTTCACCGCGCGCTCGACCATGTGCCGGCCGAGCGCCTGGGCGATGAAAAAGCCCGCGTTGAGGTTCACTTCCAGCATCTCGCGCCACTCGGCTTCGGTGACCTGGAGGGCTTTCTGGCGCTCCTGGCGCCGCGGGCTCGCGGCGTGCACGAAGATCGACACCCGGCCGAGCCGGCGCAGCGCCTCTTCGGCAAGACGCGCGGGCTCGCCCGGGCGCGACAGGTCCGCGTCGGCGAGGTCGGCGCCGAACACCGCCGCGCCCTCGGCGGCGAGCGCCGCCGCGAGCGCCCGGCCGATGCCGCCGCCGGCGCCGGTAACGAGCGCGCTTTCGCCCTCCAGGAGCGGCGAGATACTAGACTCCATGGTCTAGATTCCACATGCTAGACTCCTCAGTCTAGTTCAGTTCCCGCCCTTCGACAGCAAACAGCTCGACAGCAGACAGCGGCACAACAGAGATGGCCCAGATCCACCGCGAACGCGTGCTGCGCGCCGCCACCAGCTCGTTCCTCACGCGCGGCTACCGCTCGAGCGTGGACGAGATCGCGCGCCGCGCGGGGGTGGCGAAACAGACGGTCTATCAGCATTTTCCCAGCAAGGACGAGCTTTTCAAGGAGGTGGCGCGAGATCTTACGCGCCGCGTCCTGGTCGAGCTCGACACCGGCCCGCGCGACGTGCGCGCAGGCCTGATGCGCGTCGCGCGCGCCTACCGCAAGCGCGTGCTCGGCGCCCAGGGCATCGCCACGCTGCGCACCGTGGTGCCCGAGGTACCGCGCTTCCCGGCGCTCGCGCGGGCGATGTACGCCGCCGGCGCGGGGGCGCTGGTGGGGCGCCTCGCCGCGTATCTGTCGCGCGCCATGGCGACGGGCGAGCTGCGTCGCGACGACCCGGAGCTCGCCGCGGAGATCTTCCTCGGCATGCTGGTGGGGCACGACCGGTTGAAGCGGCTCTTCGGCGTGGGCTGCGACGAAAAGGAAGCGCGCCGCAGCGCGCGCATGGTCGATTGTTTCCTGAGGGCTTACGCACCATGAAGCGGTTCCCGGTTGTGCTGGCTTTTCTGGTTGCCGCGTGCTCGCCCGGCGGAGCGCAGGACGGAGGAAAAAAGGCACCCGCCTCGGCACCCGCCTCGGCAGCCGCTCCAGGCGACGCCCTCGGCGTGACGCTGCTCGAGATGGCGCCGCGCAGCGTGCCGGTCAGCTTCGAGGCGGTCGGGCGCACCGAGGGCTCGCGCGAGGTGCAGGTGCGCGCGCGCGTCTCGGGCATCCTCGAGCGCCAGCTCTACAACGAAGGCGACACGGTGCCGGCGGGCGCGCCGCTCTTCCGCATCGAGCGCGCCCCCTTCGAGATCGAGCTGCAGCAGGCGCGCGGCACGCTCGCCGAGGCGCTCGCGCGCGACGAGCTGTCGCAGCAGGAGCACGAGCGGCTGAAGCGCCTCGCCGACCGGCGCGCCATCAGCCAGAAAGAAGCCGACCAGGCGGCCTCGGCGGCGCGCCAGTCGAGCGCGGCGGTGCAGGTGGCGCAGGCGCGCGTGCGCCAGGCCGAGCTCAACCTTTCCTACACCAACGTCAGCGCCCCGATCGGCGGCGTCACCGGCCGCGCGCTGCAGTCGATCGGCAGCCTCGTCTCGCCCAACAACGACTCGGCGCTGCTCACCACGCTCACGCGCGGCGACCCGATCTGGGTGCGCTTCGCGCTGTCGGAGGCCGAGTTCGCACGCGTGCGCGGCGGCGAGCAGAAAACCATCGAGGTGAAGCTCGAGCTCGCGGACGGCTCGCAGTATCCCCAGGCCGGCAAGCTCAACTTCTCCGCCTCGACGGTCGACACGGCGACCGGCACGGTGCAGATGCGCGCCGAGCTGCCCAACTCGAAGCTCGCGCTGCTCCCCGGCCAGTACGTTCGCGTGCGCGTCGTCGCCGGCACCCAGCAGGCGTTCGTCGTGCCGCAAGCGGCAGTGATGCAGAACGAGAGCGGGCGCTTCGTGTGGATCGCCGACGGCGGAAAAGCGATCCAGCGGCCGATCCGCGCCGGCAACTGGATCGGCAACGACTGGGTGGTGCTCGACGGTCTGAAAAACGGCGACAACGTGATCGTCGACAACCTGGTGCGGCTGCGTCCGGGCACGCCGGTGCAGGGCAAGAAAGCAGGCTGAATTTGACGGTGTTCGCCTAAAGTGTCCAGGTTCTTCATCCACCGCCCGGTGTTCGCGGGCGTGATCGCGATCGTGATCGTGCTCGCCGGCTTCGTGGCATCGAAGCTCCTTGCGGTCGCGCAGTATCCGGAGATCGCGCCGCCGACGGTGCAGATCCTCACCAGCTATCCGGGCGCGAGCGCCGAGACGCTGGCGCGCACGGTCGCGGCGCCGATCGAGGAGCAGCTCTCGGGCGTGGAGAAGCTCTCGTTCTTCAGCTCGACCTCGTCCTCCACCGGCAGCCTCACGATCACCGCGACCTTCGAGCCGGGCACCAACGTCGACCAGTCGGTGTTCAACGTCAACAACCGCGTGCAGATCGCGCTGCCGCGCCTGCCCGACGAGGTGCGCCGCAACGGCGTCATCGTGCAGAAGCGCTCCTTCGACATCCTGCTCGTGGTGTCGCTGGTCTCGCCGAACAAGACGCGCGACACGCTGTTCCTCTCCAACTACAGCTCGATCAACCTGGTCGACGAGTTGAAGCGCCTGCCCGGCATCGCCGACGTCACCATTTTCGGCGCGCGCGACTATTCGATGCGCGTGTGGCTCAACACCGAGAAAATGGCGCAGCTCGGCGTCACCCCTTCTGAGGTCGCCGCGGCGCTGCGCGCGCAGAACGCGCAGTACGCCGCCGGGCGGATCGGCACCGAGCCCGCGCCACCGGGCCAGAACCTGGTCTACACCGTCACCGCCGCCGGGCGTCTGGTCGAGGCCGAGCAGTTCGGCGAGATCGTGGTGCGCGCCCAGGGAGCGTCGGCGCGGCCGTCGGGGGCGGCGGTAGGCGTGCTCAAGCTCAAGGACATCGCGCGCATCGAACTCGGTGCGCTCAATTACGATACTTCCAACACGCTAGACGGCCAGCCCACCATCGGCATGGCGACCTACCTGCAGCCGGGCGCGAACGCGCTCGAGGTCGCCGGCCTGGTGCGCGAGAAGATGAAGGAGCTACGGCCTGCCTTCCCGCAGGGCGTCGACTATTCGATTCCGTTCGACACCACGCGCTTCGTCGACGCCTCGATCAAGGAAGTGAACACGACCATCTTCGAGGCCGCGCTCCTCGTGCTCGCGGTGGTGTTCCTGTTCCTCCAGACCTGGCGCGCGACGCTCATTCCCATGATCGCGGTGCCGGTCTCGCTCGTCGGCGCCTTTGCCGGCCTCTGGCTGGTCGGATTCTCGATCAACACGCTCACGCTGTTCGCCCTGGTGCTCGCCATCGGCATCGTGGTCGACGACGCCATCGTGGTGCTGGAGAACGTCGAGCGCCTGATGCGCGAGAACGACATGCCGCCCTTCGAGGCGGCGCTCGAGGCGATGCGCGAGGTGTCGGGTGCGGTTGTCGCGATCGTGCTCGTGCTGTGCGCGGTGTTCGTCCCGGTGGCCTTCCTCGGCGGCATCGCCGGCCAGCTCTACCGCCAGTTCGCGGTCACGCTTACCTTCGCGGTGGTGATCTCGGGCTTCATCGCGCTGACGCTCACTCCGGCGCTGTGCGCGATCCTCATGCAGAAGGGCGGCCACCACGGCGGGCGCCTGGCATTCCTGTTCGCGCCGTTCAACCGCGCCTTCGCCTGGACCACGCGCCGCTTCCTCGGCGGCGTGGAGCGCCTCCTCGCGCACCCGGTGCTCTCGCTCATCGGCTTTCTCGCGGTGATCGCGCTTTGCGTCGGTCTCTTCCTGATGGTGCCCTCGAGCTTCGTGCCGGCGGAGGACCAGGGCTACATCTTCGGCAACATCCAGCTTCCCGACGGCGCGACGCTGGAGCGCACGCGCAAGCTCACCTCCGCGGTGAGCGACATTGCGCAGAACACGCCCGGGGTGCAGACCGTGATGGGAATCGTCGGCTTCGACCTCCTCGGCGGCGGCAACAAGACCAATACCTCGACGCTCTTCATCCCCCTCAAGCATTGGGAAGAGCGCCGCGACGCCCCCGCCGCGCGCGTGGCGCGCGACGTGGCGCAAAAAAGCGCGCCGCTCCGCGACGGCATGGTGTTCGCGTTCAACCCCGCGGCGATCCGCGGCCTGGGCACCGCGGGCGGCTTCGAGCTCTACCTGCAGGCCCGCACCGATACCGATCCGCGGCGGCTGTTCCTCGTGACGCAGGCCTTCCTCGAAGAGCTGCGGCGCCATCCCGCCCTCACCGCGATCAACTCGTTCTACCGCCCCACCGTGCCGCAGCTCAAGGTCGAGGTCGACCGCGACAAGGCGCTCTCGCTCGGCGTGCCGGTGCAGGACATCTTCGATGCCCTGCAGAGCACCATGGCGGCGCTGTACGTGAACGACTTCAACAAGTTCGGCCGCACCTACCGGGTGCAGATCCAGGCCGACGCGCCTTTCCGCTCGCAGCCCGACGACCTGGGCGCGGTGTACGTGCGCTCGGCGATGACGCGCGAGATGATCCCGCTCAAGTCGCTGATCCACACCTCGAACGTGGTCGGACCGGAGCAGCTCGAGCGCTTCAACGGCTTCCTCGCGGCGCGCGTGCTGGGCAACGGCAAGCCCGGCGTGTCTTCAGGCGAGGCGATCCGCGCGGTGGAGGAGGTCGCCGCGCGGGCGCTGCCCGAGGGCTACACCATCGCGTGGGCGGGGCAGGCGTTCCAGGAAAAGCGCACCGGGCGCCAGTCGGCGATCGCCTTCGGCCTCGCGATCGTCATGGTGTTCCTGATCCTCGCCGCGCTTTACGAGCGGTGGCTCCTGCCCTTCGCGGTGGTCATGGCGGTGCCCTTCGCCGTCGCCGGCGCGCTCGGACTGGTCGCACTGCGCGGGCTCGAGAACGACATCTATTTCCAGATCGGCCTGGTGGTGCTGATCGGGCTCGCCGCCAAGAACGCGATCCTGATCGTCGAGTTCGCGCAGCAGGGCTTCCTCGAGGGCAAGGGCGCCGCCGAGGCCGCGCTCAACGCCGCGCGGCTGCGCTTCCGGCCGATCGTGATGACCTCGCTCGCGTTCGTGCTCGGGGTCATGCCGCTCATGATTGCCACCGGCGCGGGCGCCGGGGCGCGCCGCTCCATGGGCACCGGCGTGGTGGGCGGGATGCTGGCCGCCACCTTCATCGCGACGATTTTCGTGCCGCTGTTCTTCGTCGTCGTCGCGCGCCGCAGGAAGCCGCGCGCCCAGGCGCAATGAAGCAGCACCTGTTTGTTTCGATCATGGCGGCCTTGTTGGCGGCCTGCACCACCGTCGGCCCCGATTACGAGCGGCCCGCGGTGAATCTGCCCAATGAGTATCGGGTCGCGGCGGGCGCGCCGGATGCCGCGCCGCTCGCGGAAGAATGGTGGAAGCTCTACAGCGACGCCACGCTCGACGACCTGATCGGCGCCGCGCGCACGAGCAATGCCGACATGCGCCTTGCGATCGCCCGCGTGAACGAAGCCGAAGGCCTGCTGCGCGAGGCGAGTGGGGCCTACTACCCCGAGGTCACCGGCAGCGCCACGGGCACGCGCAGCCGGGTGAGCAACGTCGTGATTCCGCCGCCGCAGCCCGGCATCCCGGTGAATCGCAGCCAATACCAGCTCAGCGCCTCCACCAGTTTCGAGCTGGACTTCTGGGGGAAATTCGCGCGCGCGAGCGAGGCCGCGCGCGCCAATCTTGCCGCCACGCAGCTCTCCCGCGACGTGGTGGACCTCACGCTCGCCGGCAGCACCGCCCAGGCCTATTTCGCGCTGCGCTCGCTCGACGCGCAGATTCTCGTGCTCGACACCACGATCCTCGCCCGGCGCGATTCGCTCGAGATCGCCAAGGCCCGGCTCGACGCCGGGCTCGCCTCCGAGCTCGACGTGTACCAGGCGCAGGGCGCGCTCTCCGACGCGCTGGTGCAGAAGCGCGAAGCCGAGCGCACCCGCGCGCTCACCGAGCGCCTGCTCGCGGTGCTGACGGGGCGCCTCGACCTCAAGCTCGCCCGCGGCGACCTTTTCTCGCTGCCGGTGCCGCCGACCCCGCCCGCCGGGCTGCCTTCCACGCTGCTCGAGCGCCGGCCCGACATCCGCTCGTCCGAAGAAGCACTGCACGCCGCCAACGCGCAGATCGGCGTCGCGCGCGCCGCGCTCTTTCCCTCGATCTCGCTCACCGCGGTGCTCGGCGTCCAGAGCGCGGAGCTCGGCAACCTGATCTCGCGCAGCGGCGGCATCGGGTCGATCGGCGCCGGCCTGACCGGCCCGATCTTCGACGCCGGGCGGCGCGAGGCGCGCGTCGAGCAGACGGAGGCGCGGCGCGACCAGGCACGCGCCGGCTACCAGCGCTCGATCGAGACGGCGTTCCGGGAAGTCTCCGACGCGCTGGTCAACGTCGGCGAGAGCGCGGCCACCGAGGAGGAGCTGTGGGTGCGGCTCCAGGCGGCGCGCAACGCGCTCGACCTTTCCAACGTGCGCTACGAATCGGGCTACTCGCCCTACCTCGAAGTGCTCGACGCGCAGCGCACCGCCAACGACGCCGAGCTCGCCTTTGTACGCAACCGCCAGGCGCGGCTCGCCTTCACGGTCGACCTGATGAAGGCGCTCGGCGGCGGCTGGACCCGGTAAAAATCAAAGTCCGGCTTTAGCCCGCTTCGCCGCGAGGCGCTCGCGGGTCTTCGCGGTGTCGACGACAAAGCGCACGTGGCGGCCGCGGCCGACCTCCTCGACCGGATCCTTCACCGAAAACGTGAACACCACCTTGCGCCGGTCGACTTCGGCGACGGTGAGCGCGATCGTGGCCGCGAGGCCCATCGGCGTGGGGGCAAGGTGGTCGATGGACACGTGCGCTCCGACCGAGTCCTCGCCCGAATCGAGATGCTGGAGGAGGAAGTCGCGGCAGGTGTACTCGACGTCGCTCACCATGCGCGGCGTGGCGTACACCATGCCCTCTTTGCCCATGAAGCCGATGCAGCGGCCTTCGTCGACGAGGAGGCTTTTCGAGAACGACAGTCCGGTTTTCAGGCTGCTTTTCATCGCGCGGATTGTAGCCGCTACGGCTTGACCACGACCTTGCCGATCATGCCGGCGTCGAAATGGCCGGGAATGAGGCAGCCGTAGTAGAACTCGCCCGCCTGGGTGAACTGCCAGCCGAACTGGCTCGACTTGCCCGGCGCGAGGTGGACCATTCCCGGCCCGCCGTGGACGTGCTCGCCGCCGTGATGTCCGCCTTCCTGGTTTGCGCCCGCGTGATGCCCGTGATGTGCGTTTTCCTGCATCTTTTTCATGAGCTCGGCGTGCTGCTTCAGATCGTCCATCGTGCCGAGCACCATCTCGTGCATCACGGCGCCGCGGTTCAGGACGACGAAGCGCAGGATCTCGCCCCGCTTCGCTTCCACCAGCGCCGGTGTGAAACGCATCTGGTC
>JBJMWH010000078.1:0-4669 GCA_045810245.1 Burkholderiales bacterium
GCGAGGTCGACGCTGCGTCCCAGCGGATAAGCGAGGACACGCTCCAGCTCGGCGCGACATGCAGCGTCGATCACCACCTCGGCGCGTCCTGCGCAAAGCGTCGCGCGCATTCCGGCGAGCGTGGGCTCGTCGAACACCAGCCAGTCGAGCCACACCTGCGTATCCAGGATGAGGCGCATCCTGCGCAGGAGCACCAGTTCCGGTGCGCGGCCTCGCTCGATGAACACGATCGCGTTCTGCTCGAGACGGCGGCCAAGCGCCTCGGCATCGGCGCGGGTCATGCCGAGCACGAGGAGGCTGGGCTCCGCGCTCCAGCGTCCCTCGGGATCGCGCCCTTCCCCTGGCAGCCACGGCAGCGCGAGCGACGCCCGGAGCGCTGCCATCGCGGCATCGTTCTCCGCGCGCGCGCGAGCTTCGCCGCGGGGATTGGCCGCCGTGACGAACGCCGCAGTCGCGACGCCGCGGGCCTCGAGCAACCGGTCGACGCCAGCGTCGCGCACGCCGATCCGCAGCACCGTTCCCGAATCGAGTGCATAGAGGGCGCGCTCGTAAGATTTGATCAGGGCGGGCGTGAGCGGCATGGATTGCAAAACGTGGTGTAGTCCCGGAACGCGCCCATGCAATAAGGGGCACAATTCGCGCTATGTCCGACAGGCTCGGCACCGTCCTCTTCGCCGACGTGAGCGGCAGCACCAGCCTCTACGAGACGGCAGGCGACGACGCTGCGCTCGACGCGATCTCCGCCTGCCTCGCCGCGGCGCGCGCCGCCACCGAAGCCTCGGGCGGACGGGTGGTGAAGACGATGGGCGACGAGATCATGTCGATCTTCCCCGGACCCGATGCGGCGGCCAACGCCGCCGCCGACATCCAGGCGAGGATCGAGGCATTGCCGGAGATCGCGGGCAAGAAGCTCGGCGTGCGCGTGGGGTTCCATCACGGCGCGGTGCTCCAGCGCGACGACGACGTCTTCGGCGACACCGTGAACCTCGCCGCGCGGCTCGTGGCGCAGGCGAAGAAGGGCGAGATCATCCTCTCGACCGACACCGCCGGGCTGCTCGGGCCGGTCTTCCGCGGCATGGTGCGCGAGCTCCACGCGATCACGGTGAAGGGCAAGGCCGAGGAGATCGGCCTCGCCGAGCTGGTCTGGAAGCGCGACATGGAGGCGACCGTGGTGATCAACGTGCGCAACCGCGGCCGCATCGCCCGCAACGCGCTGCGGCTGCGCTATCGCGGCCGCGAGGTGACGCGGCGCCGGGATTCCGACTCGATCAGCATCGGGCGCGACGCCGCCAGCGGGCTCGTAGTGCACGACGAGATGGCCTCGCGCCAGCACTGCACCATCGAGCGCCGGCAGGAGCACTTCGTGCTGCTCGATCACAGCACCAACGGCACCTACGTCACCGTCGAGGGCGAGGCTGAGCTCGCCGTGCGGCGCTCGGAGTTCCACCTGCGCAAGCGTGGCTCGATCTCGTTCGGCCAGCCGGGCGGCGCGGGCGTCGAAGTGGTTGAGTTTTTTATTGATGACTAGAAAAAAATCGGGGTCAGAGCCCTATTTCCGTAAGCTACGCGTTGCTGGAAATAGGGCTCTGACCCCGATTTTTTTGGAGGAAACATGGCGCAACACCGCTTGGCCCCGTCGCTCGAGAACGTCCACTGGGGCTTCTTCGACGCCAAGCTGCCGCCGCGGCTGACGGTGGATTCGGGCGACACGGTGGTGGTCGACACGGTGTCGGGCTGGCCGGAGGTGGCGCCCGACCCGAAGCTCTACCGCCCGGACCACTACGAAATTGCCACCAAGCTGAAGCCGGTGCTGGGGGCGCACATCCTGACCGGCCCGATCGCGGTGCGCGGGGCGGAGCCGGGCGATACCCTGGAGGTGCGCATCAAGGCGATCCGGCTGACCGGCGACTGGGGCTGGAGCGTGATCCGGCCGCTGCGCGGCAGCCTGCCCGAGGACTTTCCCGAGTTCCAGCGCTGGACCATCCCGATCGACCGTGAGCGCATGACCGCGAAACTGGCGTGGGGGCCGACCGTTCCGCTGCAGCCCTTCTTCGGCATCCTCGCGACCGCGCCCCGGCCGGAGTACGGCCGCATCTCGAGCATCGAGCCGCGCGAGTTCGGCGGCAACGTCGACTGCAAGGAGTACGTCGCCGGCACCTCGGTGTTTCTCCCGGTGTTCGTGCCCGGCGCCAACTTTTCGGCCGGCGACGGTCATGCGGTGCAGGGCGACGGCGAGGTCTGCCTCACCGCGCTCGAGACCTGCCTCGAAGGCACCTTCGAGCTCGTGCTGCACAAAGGCCTGAAGCTCGCGATGCCGCGAGCGCTGACGCCCACGCACTACATCACCCTGGGCTTCGACACCGACCTCGACGACGCGGCGAAGCAGGCGCTGCGCGACATGATCGCCTGGCTGGTGCAGATGAAGGGCTGGAAGCCGGCCGAGGCCTATGTCTTCTGCAGCCTCGCCTGCGACCTGCACGTCACCCAGCTCGTCGACGGAAACAAGGGCGTCCACGCGATGGTGCCGAGGCGATTGATTGAATAAAAAGTGGGTGTGACCCCGAATTCCTTTACAGCTGAAACACGCCCGCTCCAACCGGACTAGCCTCATCGGCATGCAGCCTGCATATACACCGGTATGAAGAGAGACATGTCAGAATCGAACGCAACGCCGGCCGCCTCGAGCCCCGAGTCCTTTGATCTCGAGAAAGAAGTCGAAGCCTGGAACTGGGCGAGGGCCGCGGGAGTGTCTGCCCAGGAGCTCCACAAGGCGTTGCGCGAGTCGCTAGGACGTCAAGAGCCCAAGTAGGGTCTTGACGCTTCCGCAAGCGCGGCAGCGACCCGGTCGCGCAGGCTCGCGGGGCCAAGGAGCTCCACGTCGGCGCCGAACTTCAGGATCTCCATCAGGAGCTCCCGATCGTTGGCGTAGGGAATTTCCAGCACGTAGCTGCCGTCTTTTTCCGTAAGTACTCGCTGTTTCGGATGCCAGACCTGGGCCGAGACCCAGCGCGCGGCTTCGGCCGTGAACCGCAGCCGCGCCCACTGCACTTCCTTCCCGGCGAAGATGCCGTAGCCGCTCCCCAGGTGCTCGTCGAGCTCCGCCGCGGGCACCTCCTTCGCTCGCCCCTCGCGCAGCTCCGCGGCGCCGATCGCATCGACCGCGAAGGTGCGCAAGCCCTCGGTCTTGTGGCACCAGGCATCGACGTACCAGTTGTCGCGGTAATGCACCAGGCGCTGCGGCGAGATCTCGCGCTCGGTCTCGCGGTTTTCCTTGCGGTTGAAGTGGCGGATCCAGAGCTTTGACCTTGTCAAGACCGCCTTGGCGACCAAGGGAAAATTTTCTTTGAAAGTCGTCCGGCGCTCGAGTTGAAACACCCGGATGCGCTTCTCGACCTCTTTCCAGCCCGGCTCGCCGCCCAGCACCGCGCGCACGCGATCCTGCAGCGGCTTGATGTGCGGCTCGAGGAGCCCCGGCTGAAGCTCGGCGAGGAGCGTGTGCATCGTGAGGAGCGCGTACGCCTCGTCGGCCGAGAACCACAGCCCCGGCAGCTCGTAGCGCGGCCCCGGCCGCGGCTGGCCGAACCGGTAGCCGTTCGCCTCGCGGTCGTACTCGATCGGCGCGTTGAAGCGGCTGCGCATGTACTCGATGTCGCGCTTGACGGTGGCGGCCGACACCCCCAGAGAAGCGCGAAGAGCGGAAAAGGCCACGGGCCCTCTCCGCTCTTTCAGGAGTCGATCAATCTTGTAGAAGCGTTCGAGGCGCTCCATGCCGGCGCATCATGCCGGAAAAAAGCGCGCGGGCGGGAAATGGTGGAACCCACTTCCCGCGGTCGATTGAGGCTTAGTCCTCGCTGCAGATACCGCGTTCGTTATACCGGCGCACGCGATGGCGGCGCCTTCAAGAAGAAAGCCTCCCGCACCATGCTGCTCGCGGTGTGGACCGCGGCGACGGTGCGCCGCTCCTCCGCGAACACCTCGGCGGCGAGATCCTGCAGGGCCTCGCGCGTGTCGTACAGCGTGCGGCCGCGGGAATTCATCCCGGGGAGCTCCTCGATGAAGCCGAAGTATTCAGCGTCGAGCTTGAGATACACCGCGGTAAATGCGAGCCGGCCGTCTTGCAGTTCTTCCCTGAGCATGGCGTAGCTTGTCGGGCGCAGACCGGCCGGTCTGTGCGCCCGCCCGCTTACCGCAAGAATTCAAAGCAGCGCGACATCCTTCGGCGACACCGAAGGAAAGACGCGCGCGAGCTGCGCCGCATCGAAACCGTATGCGCGTGCGAAAAGGCCGGCGAGGAGCGCGCGGTATTCGTTGAGCACCGGGTAGTCGCGGTCCTGGAACAGCGTTGACTGGGAAACGCGCACCTGCTCGCCCACGACGCGCTGTCCCTTCACCGCCCCGCCCAGGACCCAGTACACGCTGCCGTGGCCGTGATCGGTGCCGCGGTTGCCGTTTTCGCGGAAGGTGCGGCCGAATTCGCTCAGCACCACCACCACGGCGTCGCGCCAGGCGCTGCCCATGCCGGTTGCGAGCGCGCTCAAGCCCCGGCCGAGCTCTTCGAGGCGCGTCGCGAGCTGGCCGCTTGCGCCGCCCTCGCCGACATGCGTGTCCCAGCCGCCGACGTCGACGAAGCCGAGGTTGTATTCGGCGCTCATCAGGCGGGCGATGCGCC
>JBJMWH010000079.1:0-6719 GCA_045810245.1 Burkholderiales bacterium
ACGGTCTGCCCGGAGTACTTGCCGAACAGCACCCGGTCGCCCACCTTGACGTCGAGCGGCACCAGCTCTCCCTCGTCGTTGCGCTTGCCCTTGCCGACCGCGGTGATCTCGCCCTGGTCGGGCTTCTCCGCCGCGGTGTCGGGGATGACGATGCCCGAGGCGGTCTTCTTCTCCTGGTCGAGACGCTTGACGATTATGCGATCGTGCAATGGACGGATCTTCATCGTGACTCCTTTGAGGCGGCGAATTGGAGCGCGTAGGCGATAGGGTCGCACGCGGCGGAGATCGGCTCGGTGCGCTGGAGCGCATAGTGCGCGGGCAAATCAGCGTCTGGGACTCGGGGCCGGATGCACCTGCAAGACGATCCGCGGTTTCATTGCGAAGGCATTCGCGCCGCCCGCCAGTGCAAACCGGCCTGCGCTCCCGCCGCGTAGCACGAGCAGCAGGCCGCCTCGAGGCCGGCGTGATCGAGGATCGTGATGCGTCCGCGCGTGTATTCGATCAGGTGCTGCCGCTGGAAGGTGGAAGCCGCCATGGTCACACCGACCCGGCGCACCCCGAGCATGCTCGAGAGGAACTCGTGCGTCATGCGAAATTCGCCCGAGCCGACGCGGTCGCGCGTCATCAGCAGCCAGCGGGCGAGGCGCGCCTCGACCACATGGAACCGGTTGCACGCCGCGGTGCGGCTGATCTGCCCGATCAGCGAATGGATGTAGCGGTCGAGCACGCGCTGCAAGGCGGGCGTCTTCCGTAATGCGCTCACGAACCGGTCTTTGCTCATGCGCAGCGCCTCGCCGGCGCCCTGCACGAGCGCGCGCACCGGGGACTCGTCGACGCCGAGCGCGAGCGGAAAGCCGACCATGCCTTCGCGGCCCACCAGTCCGACTTCGAGCGCGAGATGCCCTTCCACAATGGTCAGGAGCGACACGAGGCAGGTGCTGGGAAAGTACACGTGGCGCATCGGCGCATCGGGCTCGTAGAGCACCTCGCCGAAGGCGAGCGTGACCGGCGCGAGGTCCGGCAGCAGCGCGCGGGACGCCTCGCGCGGCAGCGCCGCAAGCAGAAGGTTCGGGACCGCAGCCATGGCGCGCGCATGCTGCGCCCGCGTCGCTGCGCTGTATGTTCGCTCGCGCACAAACGAAGAACGCGAGCGGCGCCGGCGCTCAGATGGCGACGAGCGCTTCCGGCAGCAGCCGGTCGTATTCCCTCTTGACCACGGAGTAGCACTCGCACACGTTCGCCTCGAGCTGGTCGCGGTCGAGCACCGTGATCCGCCCCCGGCTGTATTCGATCAGTCCCTCGGCCTGCAGCTTGCCGGCGGCCTCGGTGACGCCCTCGCGGCGCACGCCGAGCATGTTGGCGATCAATTCCTGGGTCATCACCAGCTGGTTGCCGGGGAGCCGATCCAGGCTGAGCAGCAGCCAGCGGCACAGTTGCTGATGCACCGCGTGGTGGCGGTTGCACACCGCCGTCTGGGTCATCTGGGTGATCAGCGCCTGCGTGAAGCGCAGCAAGAGGTGCTGGAGCTCGCCGCCGCGCTCGAACTGCTCCTTCAGCACCGCCGCTTTCAAACGGTAGGCCTCGCCAGCGCTTTGCACCACCGCGCGGCTCGGCGTCGTCTCGCCGCCCATGAAGAGCGCAATGCCCACCAAGCCCTCGTTGCCGGTGATCGCAATCTCCGCGGAAGCGCCGTCTTCCAGCACGTAGAGGAGCGAGACGATGCTGCTCGTCGGGAAGTAGACGTGGGCCTGCTTCGCGCCCGATTCATACAGCGCCATCCCGAGGGGCAACTGCACGCGCTCGAGGAGCGGCAGCAGCGCCTCGTAGTTCTTGTCAGGCAAGGCAGCGAGCAAACGGTTGACTTTTGGGGATGGGAAAGAAGCAGGGGAACTCATGCGGCCATTTTACGCGCTTCAGCGCGCAAGCGGACACAGAGGTCCAATGACTTCTGTGCGGTGGCGGACGGACGCTAAGCGCGCCAACCGGCAGACGACCACCGCACAACGGCCCACGCTGCGCAAGTGATAACTCAGGATGTTTCTTCTGAGCCACAGCAAGGATGTCATCGAAGGAACGTCATGAAAAACACCCTCATTCAAAGCCCAATCCGCCTGGCCGTCATGTGCGCCCTGGCGCTCGGCGTCTTTTCCGCACCCGCAACCGCGCAAGTCCCGGCCCCGGCCCGCGACTACCTGATCGTGACCGATTCGAGCGGCGCCCCCGTATTCACCGGCTTCGGGGAATGCCTGCATGCCGGCTACGGTAGCGCAAGGCAGTGGACGCGCGGCTGCGACCCCGTGGTCTACGAAACAGTGGCGTTCGACGCGAACGTGATGTTCGACTCCGACAAGTCCGCGCTGCGCCCGGAAGGCCGCGACACGCTCGACGGTTTCATCAAGAAGATCGAGGGCCTCGAAGCCCAATCGGTGCTGGCAGTCGGTTACGCCGATCGCATGGGGTCCGCAGGCTCCAACCAGAGCCTCTCGCAAGCACGCGTCGATACCGTGAAGGCGTACCTCGTGAGCAAGGGAATCACCGCCAAGCGCGTCCAGACCAGCGCCTGGGGCGAAACCCGGCCCACTACCTTCAGCGGCGAATGCAAGGACCCCAAAAACGCGAAGAACGTGCAGTGCATGCAGCCCGATCGGCATGTCTTCATCGAAGTCTCCGGGACCCGCATCGCCCGGTAAGCGCACGGCGTTCGGCAACGCTTCTCAGGCCCTGCGCAAGCAGGGCCTTTTTTTACAGCGAGTCGAGAGCCGGTGTGTTCGGCAGCGCACAGAACGCGCCACGGCGCCCGACCCACAATCGGTGCCGGAAATGAACCGCATGGTCATCCGTCAGGACGCGCGTAATCGCGAATTCGAGCAGGGCTGCCAGATTCTGCTCCTGGCGCTCATCGCAGTCGGGTTATTCGCTGTCCCCCCTGCGGCCATCGAGTTCGTCGGTGCGACGCTCGAGCCTTCGAAGAGCGCCGGCGTGGCATGCAATTCCTGCGGTGTCGTGGAGGACGTGCGCGAGGTTTCTCGCCTTGCGCCGAAGCAGGTGGGCAGCACTATCACCGGCGGTGGGGTGGCGAGCGTCGCGGTCTTCCTTCACGTCCTCGGCGGGAGCGGGATGGCGAGCGATCCGCAGGCGGTGTACGAGATCGGCGTGCGCCTGCAGGACGGCTCGTTGCGGGTATTGCAGTCGAGCACGCCGCCGAGGTGGAAGCGCGGCGATCGCGTCAAGATCGTGACGGGCCAGATCAAGCCCGCGCCGTAATTCAGTCCTTCATTTGTACGATGACGCACCGAACTCGCGCCGCTGATGGCGCACGATGTGCGCTCACAAAGGGGAAGGACTCACATGACTTCATTGAAGCGCACATTTATCATGGCGGCGCTGCTGCTCGCCGCGTTCGGCTGCCAGTCCACGTCGACGCGCGAAAGCACCGGCGAATTCTTAGACGACAGCGTGATCACGTCGAAGGTGAAGACCGCGATCTTCAACGAGCCCTCGCTCAAGGTCCGCCAGATCGCGGTCGAGACCTACAAGAACGTGGTCCAGCTCTCCGGCTTCGTCGGCAGCAGTGAGGAGATGAGCAAGGCAGTAGACGTGGCGCGCTCGATCGACGGCGTGCGCTCGGTCAAGAACGACATGAGGCTCCGGTAATGGAACCGCAAACCGGAAAGTCGCTGCATCCGCTGGTATGGGTCGCAGGCGTGGTCTTCATCGTCTTCTGCGGCGCCGGTGTGGCCGCCCTGATGGGCTGGATGCCGGGCTCTGCCGGCAAGCAGGCCGAGCCGAGTCCCGCTGTGCGGCTTGACCATCCGCGTGCATCTGCGGCTGAGAGGCCAAGGCCCGCGGCGAAGGTCCCGGTTGCGGCCATCTGCGCCGAGTGCGGCGTGATCCAGTCGGTGCACGAAGTCGACACCAACGGCCCGGGCGGCAGCGGCATCGGAGCGGTCGGCGGAGCCGTGGTCGGCGGCGTGCTCGGCCACCAGGTCGGCCAGGGCGATGGCAAGAAGGTCGCGACAGTGGTCGGCGCCGTCGGCGGAGCGCTCGCCGGCAACGAGATCGAGAAGCGGGTAAATGTCGCCAAGACCTTCGAGATCACCGTGCGGCTGGACGACGGCTCGAGCCGCGTCATCACCGAGGCCAACGCGACCTCCTGGCGCGTGGGCGACAAGGTCAGGGTCGTCAACGGTGTCATCCACGCCGGCTGACGCCGGCAGGCAACGACAGCGCAATTCTTTTGCGGCGGCAGCGTTCCGCGTGGCGCTGCCGGTGATAACCGGCCGCGAGCGCCAGTCCGAGCGACTGCAGCGCAAATCGCCGGGGCTATGTACGTTGACGCACGGATTTGCGCTTGTCCGGCGGCGACAATCGGCGCATGAAATGGCAAGTCGATGCTCGGGACTGGCCTCTACTCTTCGCCGTGGCCGCGATCGTGACGGTCTTCAGCGCGGCGGGCACTGCGCTCCAGGCGTGGACCCCGGCGCAAGCACACATCGCTCCGCCGCAGCCGGTAGAGGATGCCACGGCGCACGCCGTGCGCTGCCCGTATTGCGCCTGGATCGAGTCGAAGCGCGAGCTCGCCCCTGGAATCTACGAATACACCACGCGCAAGGCCGACGGCTCGGGCAGCGTATTCCAGGAGGCGCTTCCCACGACCTGGCGCGTCGGAGAGCGCCTGATGCTCATCGACGGCACGGCGGCCGAAAAATGACGAGCTGCCGCGAACGGTTGAAGTCCATCACCGGCTGCTGCGACGTCGCGACCCTGAAGTCCGCCGTGAGCGAAGTGTGCACCGAATTTGGCAGGGTCACGCGCATCGACGTGTTCACGATGACCGGGGCCGAGAAGCGCAGCGCGCTTTGCTTTCTGCGGCTCGAGTCCCCGGCACAGGAGCGCGAGCTGATGACGACCCTCGGGGCGTCGCGCTTCGGCGAGGACCTGCTGGTGGTCCTCGACCTTCAGCCGGCGAACGCCTCGTCCAGCCGGTAGCAGGAGCAGGCCGCAGTCTCGAGGCGCCGGCGGTCCAGGATCCGGATGTCGCCGCGGTGGTACTCGATCAGCCCTCGCCGCTGAAGCTCAGCGGCTGCGGTGGTCACCCCGACGCGGCGCACGCCGAGCATATCGGCAAGGAATTCATGGGTGAGATGCACGCGATTGCCGCGCACGCGGTCGTGCGTCATCAGCAGCCACCGGGCGAGGCGCTGGTCGACCTGGTGAAAGCGATTGCACGCGGCGGTCTGCCTCGCCTGGAGGAGCTTGGCGTACGCATAGCGGTAGATCTCGCGCTGCAAAGGGACGCAGCGCTCGAGCTCTTCGCGAAAGCTGGCGGCTTTCATCCGCAGCGCGCTGCCCGTGCCTTGCACCAGGGCCCGAACCGGCGCCAAGTCCGCGCCGAGCGCGAGGGGAATCCCGACCAAGCCCTCGCGCCCCACCAGGCTGACCTCCAGCGCCTTGTGGTCGACGACCACCAGCAGGGACACGATGGCGTCGTTCGGGAAATAGACATACCGGATGCGCGCGCCGGGCTCGTAGAGCACCTCGCCGTACGTCAACGCGACCAGTTCCAGCTCGGCGAGCAGGCGCTCGTAGTCGCGGCGCGGCAGCGCGGCGAGCAGGCCGTTTGCCGCCTCGCCGGCGGGCGATGAAAGGGCGCGCTCGGCTTCCGGCAGCAGCAGCGCAGTGCCGCTAGTTCGGTCGAGCACCGCGTCGACCTGGCCCGACTCGAGCGCCTCGCGCTCGGGCCCGTTTTTCACCAAGCGCAGGATACGGCCGTTGGCCGCGCTCATCCCTTGATTCCCAGCGCCTGAAGCACGCTCGCGCGATCGCTGAGGTTGCCGACGATCTTCGCCACCGGGGCGGGCGAGAGCTTGGCGAGGCTCGGCGTCACCAGGACGCCATCCTTGAGCGCGCGCAGCGGGCTCTTCAGCACGTCGACGATCTCAAGCTTGAAGCGCCCGTGCAGGTACTGCTTGCAGATCTCCGCAAGGTTGGCAACGGCGCGGACGGAATTCGGCGCGTCGCGCGCGACGTACAGGCACATGACCACCATCGTCTTACGCGCCATTCTTGCTGCCGTTGCGCTTCGCGGGATCGGCATCACGCTTGCGGCGCAACTCTTTCTCGCGCTCGCTCGAGGAGAGGAGGCGGGCGTCGTGCGCGCTGGAGAACAAGGTGAGCTCGGTGCGCTGGCGCTCCAGATCGTTCTCCATCGCCTTGATGCGGGCGCGGGTGTCGGCTTCGCTCACCTGCAGCTCGCGGCGCTTGTGGTCGAACGCGGCACGCCGCTGCAGGGTCTTGCCGCGCTCCTCGTCCTCCTTTTCCCAGCGCAGCGTGCCCATCAGCACTTCGCCGCCGGCGGTATAGACGTCGGCGAGAACCGGGCCAGTGGCCCCCAGGATCAGCTCGCGCACCTGGTTGGAGTGCCAGGTGCCGCGCGACTTGATGATGGTGAGCGCGCGGTTGCGCTCGCCGCTGCGGATCACGTAGGAGAGGTGGATCCAAGTGTCGGCGATGGTCGAGACCTGCAGGTCGGTCGCCTCGGCCGCGGGATCGTCGCCGTCGTTGATGGCCGTGAGGAAAACGGTGATGCCCTGGTCCTTCAGCATGTAGATCAGCCGGCTGGCGACCGCGCGCGCCGCATCGAGCGCTCCCGCCTTGCCGATCGACGAGATCGGGTCGATGACCACGCAGCGCGGGCGGTGCTCGCGGATCAGCGCCTT
>JBJMWH010000080.1:0-3275 GCA_045810245.1 Burkholderiales bacterium
GCACTCTAGCGCCCGGCACCCGGCAGCCCGGAGGGCAAAGCTTTCGGGCTGACGAGCTTTTGCACCGCAAGGCGCGCTTGCGGCGTGGCCCATACTGGATATAATTCCAGCTATGTAAGGAGTCACAGTAGGTTTGTTAAAAGTAGGTTTGTTAAAAGTAGGTTTGTTAAAAGTAGGTTTGTTAAAACAGGTGCGAGAGGCCACATGGATGCGTTGACCGACCGGCAGTCCGAGATCCTCAAGCTGATCCGCGAGCTCACCGAGGTGTCCGGGTATCCGCCGACGCGCGCCGAGATCGCAGAGCGCATGGGCTTTCGCTCGGTGAACGCGGCCGAGCAGCACTTGAGGGCGCTCGAGAAAAAAGGCGCGATCGAGATCGCCTCGGGCGCCTCGCGCGGTATCCGCGTGCGCGAAGGGCGGCCGGCGGGCCGCGCAGGCCGCCTGCTCGAGCTGCCGGTGATCGGACGGGTCGCCGCGGGCAGCCCGATGCTCGCGCAGGAGCACGTCCAGGAGCGCTACCAGGTCGACCCCAATCTGTTCACGCCCCGCGCCGACTATCTGCTTCGCGTGCGGGGCATGTCGATGCGCGACGCAGGTATCCTCGAGGGCGACCTGCTCGCCGTGCACCGCACGCAGGAGGCGCGTACCGGTCAGGTGGTGGTGGCGCGGCTCGCCGACGAGGTGACCGTAAAGCGCTTCCGGCGCCGCGGGCACGCGGTGCAGCTCCTTCCCGAGAATCCCGACTTCGAGGCGATCGAGGTGGACCTGCGAAACGAGCCGCTCGTCATCGAAGGCATTGCCGTGGGCGTGATCCGCAACGGCCGCTCCCTGTAGTACCGGTCTTTCGCGGTTAAAATGCTGCGATGCCAGACCGGCCGCTGAACCGCATCTGCTACGTCGAGGACGACGAGGACATCCAGCGCATCGTGCGGATGTCGCTCGAGCGCCTGGGCAAGATGACGGTGCACGTCGTCGGGGACCCGACCATGGCGATCGACGCCATGGAGAGCTTCAAGCCCGACCTGGTGATGCTCGACTGGATGATGCCGAAGCTCGACGGTCCGGCGCTGTTCAAACAGATGCAGGCCCGGCCCGAGACCCAGACGCTGCCGGTAGTGTTCATCACCGCCAAGGCCTCGCAGCGCGACCTCGACCAGCTGATGAAGCTCGGCGCCGCCGCGACCATCTCCAAGCCCTTCTCGCCGAAGGATCTCCCGGAGCAGTTACGGGAGATCTGGAAAAAACTGCCTTAGCCCGCAGGGCGTCGCGGCTGCGAGCGGGGCTGGGACCTCGGCTGGGACCTGGGCTGTGAGCGCGGCTCGGTACGGTCGGGCGGCGCATCGGCATCGCTCAACTTGCGCTGGATGAAGCCGAGGACCTCGTCGGCGTTGCGGAAGCGCGCATCGCGGTCCTTCTCGAGCAGCTTGTCGAGCAGGCGCTGGTACTTCGAAAGCTCCTCCGGCAGCGCCGACGGCGGCGTGTTGAGATGGTGCAGCGCCACCTCGACCGCCGAGCTGCCCTCGAACAGGTGCCTGCCGGTGAGCATCTGGAAGAGCAGCACCCCGGCGCTGTAGATATCGGTCCTCAGGTCGAGCGGCTTGCCCTGGACCTGCTCGGGGCTCATGTAGCGGGGCGTACCCAGGATCTCGCCCTGGCCCGTCATGTCGGCCGCGTCGATGTGCTTGGCGATGCCGAAGTCGACCACCGCCAGACTGCCGTCCGAGCGGAACATCAGGTTCTGCGGCTTGAGGTCGCGGTGCAGGATGCCCTTCTCGTGGATGTCGCCGAGCGCGCTCATCAGCTCGCGGAAAAGCCGCAGGCATTCCGCCGGGGCGAGCGCCTTGCCGCCGAGGCGCTTCATGAGGTCGCCGCCGTCGAAGAATTCCATCACCAGGTAGGCGTGCTCGCCCGAGGTGCCGTGCGTGACGACGCGCGCCACGTGCCGGCTCTGGATGCGCTCGACCAGCGAATACTCCTCCATGAAACGCGCGAGCGCCTTGCGGTCGGCGGTGACCTCGTTGCGCAGGATCTTCACCACCAGCGGCTCGTCGTCGCGCTCGCGCGAGGCGAGATACACGCGCGACATGCCGCCCTCGCCGATGAGGTGCAGCACCCGGATGCCCGGGATCCTGATGTGCGCACCGATGCTCTGCCCTTCGAGGCGGGCGGCGAGCTCCGGAGTGAGGGTCTTCTGGGCGGCGTCGCTGGTGAGGTCGCGCAGCGACGTGATCAGCCGCTCGCGGGTCAGCTCCTGCTTGCGCTGGTAGTCGTCGGCGCCCGCCTTCATCGCCCGCACGGCGATCACTTCGTTTCCGGCGCCGGTCAGGAACAGGACCTTCGGGCAATCGGCGCGGCTCTTGAACTGGGCGAGCCACTCGAGGCCGTCGCCGTCCTCGCGTCCGAGCATGTAATCCAGGACCAGGACGTCGTAGCTTCCGAGCGGAAACGCGGGACCTGGAATCGCCTGCAGCTTCGGGTCGTAGTGGTCGACCACCGCGTCCGCCCACTGCGAGGTTACGTAGTGCGAAAGTAGCGTGTGCAGGTCCTCGTCGTCGTCGATGATGAGGACGCGCATCGCTACAGCTTGACCGAGTACACCCCGACCGCCTCCGACTTGCCGCGCAGCGCGACCTCGCCGCACGCCTGGGCTCGCCCGACCGGCACCAGCGGCCGGATCGATTCGTAGAGCGTCGCCGCGACGAGGACCTCGTCGGCCTGCGCCATCTGCATCAGGCGCGCCGCCGTGTTCACGGTGTCGCCGATGATCGTGTAGCTCATGAAGTGCGGCGAGCCGATGTTGCCGATGATCGCCTCGCCGCGGCACAGGCCGATGCCGACGCCGGTGGCGACGCCGAAGCGCGCGCGCCACTCCGCGGATACCGGCGCGAAGCGCGACACCATGTCCATCGCGGTGCGCCACGCGCGCGCCGCGGCGTCGGGCTGCGCGAACGGGACGTTGAAGCCGACGAGCAGGCTGTCGCCCGCCATGTTGAAGATCGTGCCTTCGTGCTGGTAGGCCGCCTCGGTGAGCACCGAGAAGTACTCGTTCAGCATGTCGACCACGTTATGCACGCCGATCGTCTCGGTGATCCGCGTGAAGCCGCGCAGGTCCGCGAACAGCACCACTACGTCGGCGCGCTCGGCGTCGGTCCGGAAGGGCGCGCCCCGGCCGGCCGCGCCGATGATGCGCTCCGTGAGCCGCGGTGACACGTATCGCCACAGCGCCTTGTGAAGCGCGTCCTTGCGCTCGACCTCGGCGTCGAGGCGCCGGGCCT
>JBJMWH010000081.1:0-10004 GCA_045810245.1 Burkholderiales bacterium
GTCGTCCCGAGGCTGCGCGCCATCTCGATGATGGTGCGCACGATCGCGGCGTCGCTCGCCTCCCGACCGATGCCGGCGACGAACGAGCGGTCGATCTTGAGCGCGGCCACCGGGAAGCGCGTCAGGTAGGCGAGGCTCGAGTAGCCGGTGCCGAAGTCGTCGATCGCGATGCGCACGCCCTCGTCGCGCAGCGTGCGCATGGCGTGGATGGCTTGCGCCGGATCGTGCATGAGGTGGCTCTCGGTGATCTCGAGCTCGATCAGCTCCGGCGGCACGCCAGCCTCGGCGATCAGCGCGCTGATGCGCGCGCTAAGGTCGTGCTGGCGGAACTGCCGCGCCGACAGGTTGACCGCGATCGGCACCGGCCGCGCGCTCGCGGCGGTGCAGGCTTTCAGGTCCGCGCAGGCGCGCGCGAGCGCCCACTCGCCCACCTTGACGATCAGGCCGCTCTCCTCGAGCACGTGGACGAACTGCGCGGGGGGCACCGGCCCGCGCTCGGCGTGGTTCCAGCGCAGCAGCGCCTCGCCGCCGCAGGGCCGCATCGTCATCAGGTCGAACTTGGGCTGGTAGGCGAGCGTGAACTCCTCGCGCTCGAGCGCCCGGCGCAGGTCAGCCCCGAGGAGGGCCCGCGCGCGCGTGCGCTGGTTGATTTCGGAGGTGAAGAACTGGTAGGTGTTGCGTCCGGACTGCTTGGCGCGGTACATGGCCGCGTCCGCAGCCCCGAGCAGGCTTTCGGCGTCGTTGCCGTCGGCCGGGTAGGAGGCGATGCCGACGCTCGCTGTCAGCAGCACCTCGTGTCCGGCGACCTGGAACGGCGCCGACAGGCCATCGACGATCTTCTGCGCTACGAGCGCCGCATCATCCTGGCGCGCAAGGTCGGCGAGCACGACCGCGAACTCGTCTCCGCTGATGCGCGCCACGGTGTCGCCCAGGCGCACGGTCTCCGACAGACGCCGCGCGACTTCCTTGAGGAGCTCGTCGCCCGCCGCGTGCCCGAGCGTGTCGTTCACGCTCTTGAAGTCGTCGAGATCGACGAACAGCGCACTGAGGATGCGGTCGTGCCGGCGCGCCTGCTCGATCATCTGCGCGAAGCGGTCGGAAAGCAGGCCGCGGTTCGGCAGGCCGGTGAGCGAATCGAATTGCGCGAGGTAGGCAAGGCGCTCCTCGCTGGCGAGGCGCTTCAGGCCCGCGCTCAGGACCGCGGCGACCGCGTCCAGGAAGTTGAGCTCCTCCGCGGCGAAGCTTCCACCGCGCGACACCGCGCAGAGGGCGCCGCGCACCTCCGAGTCGCCCGGCACCGGAACGACCGCGGTTGCGCCGGTTCGGGCCCATTCGAAAGGAAGCGAGCAGCGCTCGGCCGAGAAGTATTCGCCGGTCTGCAGCACGTGCGAGATGGGGTCGTCGGTCGATGCGGACGTGCGCGGGTCGTAGCTCGAGACCGCGGTGCGCTTGCCTTCGGCGTCGTAGCCGGCAAGCGCCCGGGCGACGAGCTCGCCCTGCTCGGCGCCGCGCTCGAAATAGCCGACCGTGTCCGCACCGAGCGCCAGCAGCGCCTGCTGCACAGCGTCGGCGCTGAGCTCGGCCGACTCCCTGCAGGCGAGCGCGGACTGGCCGAATGCCGCGATGCGCTGCTGGTAGCGCAAGTGCGCGGATTTGCGCGCCTCTTCTGCCTTGCGCTCGGTGAGGTCGCGCGAGTTGATGACGAGGATGCGGCCCTCGGCGGTCTCGAGCACGGTGCGGCGCACCTCGGCCGGGAAGGTGCTGCCGTCCTTCCTGCGGTAGGTCGTCTCGCCGGTCAGGGTGCGCTTCTTCACCAACTCCTCGTGCGAGGCGCGGATCTCGTCGATCGTGCGTCCGGCGAGGACCATGTCCGAGCGCATTCCGATCAGCTCGTCGCGCGTGTAGCCGAGCGCCGCGCAGGCGGTCTCGTTGAAGTCGAGCAGCCGGTTCTCCTGCATGTCGACGAGGAAGAACATGTCGGCCGAGCGGTCGAGCGCCGTGCGGAAGCGCTGCAGCGCGGCCTGGGAGCGCTTCCTGGCGCTGATGTCGCGGCCCACGCCGCGGTAGCCGACGAAGTGCCCGTCCGCGTCGTACACCGGCTCGCCGCTGATCGAAAGCCAGACGCTGCCCCCCGCCACCTTGCGCTGCATCTCGAAGTCGCGGAACGGCTGGCGGCGCTCGAGCTGGGCGCGGTGGCGCTCCCAGTCGGCCTCGGTCAGGTTGAGCGCCGGCAGGTCCCAGCGCTTGCGGCCCAGGTAGTCCGCGGCCGCGAGCCCGGTGCGCTCGCCCATGTGGCTCGACATGAAGGTGAGGCGAAACTCGCTGTCCTGCTCCCAGTACCAGACGGACGAAAGCTGCGTCAGGCTGCGGAAGCGTGCCTCGCTCTGCCGCAGCGAGCGGAAGGTGCGCGCCTGGATCGCGCCCAGGCGCACCAGGCGCGCGAGCACCCGCGAGTCGAACTCGGTCTTCTGCACGAATTCGTAAGCCCCCGCGGCGAGCGCCGCCTCGCGCATCCCCGGGTCGTCGCTCGCGGTCAGCACGATGATCGGACAGGTGGTGGCCGAGGCGATGCGCTCGAGCGTGTCGAGGCCCGAGGAGTCGGGGAGCCACAGATCGGCCAGAACAAGGTCGAACATGCTCGAGCGCAGCTTGAGCAGCGCCTCCTCCAGCGTCTGTGCCGCGTGCAGCACCGGCCGCCCCGAGAGCCCCGCGACGCAGCGGCGCACGAGCGCGGCGAAATCGGGGTCATCCTCGAGGAGGAGGACCCTCACCGTGTGCTCGACTGGGTCGAACTCGGGCGCGGCTTGCATGGTTGGACGCCACTGTACCGGTCAGCCGGCGCGCGCCCGGCGCCGACTGACAAACCCTCACCTAAGTGCTTCCGGGGATGAGACCTTTTGGCAGGCTCGCGCAGAAATTTGCAATCTCTCGCGGCCGCGTCCACCACACCTTGGAAGCGGCTGCGTGCTCGATGCAGTGCCGCAAAGCGCTGCGCAACCGGCGCAGCCGGAACGGCTGGCCAAATACGTAGGTGTGGACCGAGACATTCATCACGAGCGGGTGGCGCTCGCTCTGCTCGAGCATCTCGTCGAACTGGTCGACGACCATGTCGCAGAAGTCGGAGGCGTCCTGCCTGCGATGGATGACGACCTGTGCGTCGTTCAGTTCGATCGGGTACGGAATCGAGAGCAGCGGCCCGGAGCGCGTGCGCAGCCACACCGGCTGGTCGTCCATCGGCCAGTCCATCAGGTACTTGTAGCCGAGCTCCTTCAGGAGGTCGGGCGTATGCGGCGTCTCATAGGCGCCGGTTCCCAGCCAGCCGGCCGGCGGCGCGCCCTCGTGGCGGGCGATGGTCTCGGTGACCTCGCGCAGGATCCGCTCTTCGTCGGGCTGCCACAGCCCGCGCAGATTCTCTGCGTTGGTGCGGCCGTGCCCTATCACTTCGTCGCCGCGCTTGCGGATCGCGTCCATGATCTGCGGCGCATAGTCGTACAGCAGCGAGTTGGCGTTGTGGGCTGCGGGGAGCTTCAGCTGGTCGAAGAGCTCGAACAACCGCCATACGCCGATGCGGTTGCCGTAGTCGCGCCAGGAGTAGTTGCGGTGGGTCTGCGGCTCGCCGGTCTTGGCCGGATCGTGGCCGAGCCCCGCACCGAAGGCGAACCACTCGATGTTGGTGGTGAGCGCGAAGGCGAGCCGCTTGCCCTGCGGCCAGCTGTAGTCCTCGCGCTCGGTGAGCGGCACGTAGTCATAGCGGCTGTGCTGCGGAAGAAGCGGCTTTTCTTTCATGGCTGCGGCGCGTAGCCCCAGAGATCGACGGTTAAGCCTGCCTGCACCTCGACCGCGGTAAAGCGAAACGGCAGCCTCGCCTCGGCTATTCCGCGGCGTCCCGCATGGAACACGAGCGCCCTCACCACCTTCGAGAGCTCCACTCCGGCCTCGGCGAAGAGCGGCTTCGCCTTCTCCACCACCTCGCCCAGGTCGGCGCCGCCCAGGCCGCCGACGAAGAGCAGACCGTCGAGCATACTCGCGTGCGCTTCGCCGCGCTCGATGCGGCGCATGCGGGAGCGAGCGGAACGACGCGCTGCGATCAGGTTTATTTCCACCGTCGCTTCGGGCGTGAGGAACGCGGGATGGCGGACGGCGACCACGGTCGTGGGAGGAATCCTGTTTTCAAACAGCTTCTGCCATGCCCTGTGAAAGCAATGCAGGGCTCCGCTCTCGTCCAGGTTACTGAGATAAACCTGGGCCTTGAGCACGAGGTCCTGGCCGCTGTCGGCGGCTTCCAGCGCCGGTCGCAGCCGCCGGCGGAAGATGTAGTCGGTCTCCTCGGCGGTGCCGCGTGCGGCGAGCGCGCCGGACCCGTCCCGGGCAAGTTGTCCGGCGACGAAAACCAGCTCGCCGACGCGCAGACAGGGCGTGTAGCCCGAGGTCTCGGGGCGGTCCAGGCCGGCGCCGATCTCCTCGGGCTCGAGCCCGCTCTCGGAAGTCGCCGCCATGACCTGGACGTCGAATTCGGCCTGCGGGTCCTGCAGGCCGCTCACGATGACGGAGGTGCTCGGTGCGACCTGGCGGCGCTCGAACGCCCGCTTGCGCGCTGCCTGGTAGGGGGCAACGCAGCCCGCGTGCGGGTAGTACTGGTCGAGCCTCGCCACCCGCGACATCGAGCTTCCCAACCGATTGAGCTCAGTATGGAGGTGATGGAACAACGTTTCGGGATTTCCGGCTCGCACTCCGGTGCCGAAGACCCAGTTGCCGACGCGCACGAACTCAGTCGATGCGAGCACCGGTTTCCTTGATGATCTTCGCCCAGCGCGCTTTCTCCTCCCGGAAAAAGGCGCCGAACTCGGCGGGCGTCGAGCCCACCGGCTCGATCGCCGCACCGTCCATGAAGCTCTTCACGGCGGGCGCCCGCAGCGCGATGGTGAATTCGCGGTGCAGGCGCTCGATCACCGGGCCCGGGGTCCCTTTCGGCGCGAGCATTCCCATCCACACGTAGAGCTCGTAGCCCTTCAGCCCCGACTCGATCATGGTGGGAATCTCCGGCGCGGCGCCGGCGCGCCTCGCGCCCGTGACGGCGAGCGCCCGCGCCCTGCCTTCACGGATGTGCCCGCGCATCGCGGCGAGGCCCGGCATCGCGGCGGCGACCTGCCCGCCGAGAAGGTCGGTCACGGCCTGTGCGCTGCCTTTGTACGGGATGTGATTCATCTGCAGCCCGGTCATCGACAGGAGCATCGCCATGAACAGATGCTGGGCGCTGCCGTTTCCGGAGGACGAGTAGTCGAGCTTTCCCGGACGCTGTTTCGCGTAGGCGATGAATTCCTGCAGGTTCTTCGCCGGGATCGATGGATGCACCAGCAGCACCGCCTGCTCGCTCGCGAGCAGCGAAATGGGCGCGAAATCCTCCACCGGGTCGTGCGTCAGCCTCGAATACAGCGAGGCGCTGATGGCGTTTGGATTGGAAGCGAGAAGCAAGCTGTAGCCATCGGCCGGCGCCTTCACCACTTCGGCGCTGCCGAGCATCGCGCCCTGGCCGGGCTTGTTCTCGACCACCATCTGCTGGCCGAGCTGCTTCGACATCTCCTGCGCGATGACGCGCATCGGGCCGTCGGAGGAGCCTCCGGCGGAATACGGCACCACGACCCGGATCGGCCGCGATGGGTAGTCTTGGGCAACGAGCAAAACCGGCATGGCGCATGCCAATGCCAAGCCAATTCGTTTCATGTCACGGGTTCTCCGAGTGAATAACAATGCTCTGCGATTTCTCCGGGCCGACAGTACCAGACGCCCGGGCGCTTCAGACAGTGCCGCAGCGCGCTGCGCAGGCGGCGCAGGCGAAACGGCTGACCGAAGACATACGGATGGAGCGAGACGTTCATGACCAGCGCATGGCGCTCCGATTGCGCCAGCATCTCGTCGAACTGGTCGACGACGGCGTCGGCGAACGTGGCGGCCGACCACTTGCGATGGATGATGGCCTGGGCGTCGTCGGTCTCGATCGGATACGGCAGCGAGAGGAGCGGGCCCGCGCGGGTGCGCAGCCACACCGGCTGGTCGTCCATCGGCCAGTCCATCAAGTAGCGGTAGCCGAGCTCTTTCAGAAGGTCGGGCGTGTGCGAAGTCTCGTAGGCCCCGGCGCCGAACCAGCCCGCGGGGGCGCGGCCCTCGTGGCGCGCGATCGTCTCGGTGACCTCGCGCAGGATGCGCTCCTCGTCGGATTGCCACAGGCCGAGCAGGTTCTCGGCGTTGGTACGGCCGTGGGCGATCAGCTCGTCGCCGCGCCGCCGGATGGCGTCGGTGATCTGCGGCGCGTAGTCGTACACCAGGCTGTTGGTGCAATGCCCTGCGGGCAGGCCGAGCTCATCGAGGAGCTCGAACAGGCGCCATACGCCGACGCGGTTGCCGTAGTCGCGCCAGGCATAGTTTCGATGGGTCTGCGGCTCGCCGATCTTCGCCGGGTCGTGGCCCAGCCCCGCGCCGAAAGCGAACCACTCGATGTTGGTGGTGAGCGTGAACGCGAGCCGCTTGCCAAGCGGCCAGGCGTAAGGCTTGCGTTCGGGGAGCGGACGAAAATCGTAGCGCGAGTGCTGCGGCAGCAGCCTCACTCGAGCTTGGCTCCCGACGCCTTGACCACCGGCGCGAGCTTCGCGATCTCGCGCGCGGTCGCGGCCTCGAACGCCTCCGGGGTCATGACGATCGGGTCGGCGCCGAGGTTCTGCCACACCGGCTGCATCTCGCTCGAGCGCACCGCTCTTGCAAACTCGGCGTTCAGCTTGCGCACGAGCGCCCGGTCCATGCCCTTGGGCCCGAGGATGCCCGAATAGAGGACGATCTCGAAGCCCGGCAGCCCGGCCTCGATCATCGTCGGCACGTCGGGGGCGGCGGCGACGCGCTTGGGCGTGGTCACGGCGAGCGCGCGCAGCTTTCCGGCCTTCGCGTTCGAGATCGCCGGCGGCATGGTCGAGAACACGAAGGTCACCTCGCCGCCGAGGATCGCCTGGGTCGCCGGGTTGCTTCCCTTGTACGGGACGTGCAGCACGTCGACGCCCGCGGCCGCCTTCAGCATCTCGCCCGAGAGATGCACGATGGTGCCGTTTCCCGACGAGCCGTACGAGAGCTTGCCGGGATTCGCCTTCAGGAGCTGGATCAGCTCGCGCACGCTGGCGGCCTGTGTGCTTGGATGAACGACCAGCATGAGGGGCGTCGACGCGACCATCGCCACGAAGCTGAAGTCCTTCGTCGAGTCGTACGGCAGCTTGGGGTACAGCGTGTTGTTGATGGCGTGTGTGGTGATGTCCTGCAGCCAGATGTTGTAGCCGTCCGGCGCCGACTTGGCGATGAAGTCGCCTGCGATGGTGGTGCCGGCGCCGGGCTTGTTCTCGACGATCACCTGCTGGCCGAGCTGCTTCGAGAGCGGGATGGCGATCGCCCGGCCGAGCACGTCGGAAATCCCGCCGGCCGCGAAGCCGACCACCATGCGCACGGGCTTGTTGGGGTAATCGCCCTGCGCCCACGCGCCGTTGAAGGGCAGGATAAAAGCAATGAGAAAAAGCCGATTCATGAGCTTCCCTTCAGCGAGGACATCGCCTGCCAGAGCGCGAGCACGTCGCGCTCGGCCATGTTGTGGGTGATGAAGACCAGTCCGGTCGAGGGGCGGCCGGCGATCGGCCGCAGCCGGTCGAATACATGGCGCACGCCCTGCACCGCAACAAGCTCGCCGCCCTCAAGGGCGACGATGCCCTTCACCCGCAGCAGGTCGGCGCCGCGCAGCTCGACGAGCAGAGCGAGGAAGCGCTCGAGCAGGTCTTTCCGTGGCGGCCGATCGAACTTGAGATGGAAGGTGTTGATGCCGCGGTCATGGTGCGCTACCGGCGAAAAAACGTGGTCCGTCCCTGATTTTTCGAGGACATTTTCGAGGACAGCGGGGTCGACGTTTCCGAAGCGCGCAGCGATGCGGCGGGCCTGCGGATTCAGAGTCTGTATCTCTTTCTCCAGGGGCGAAAAGTCGGCCACCCGGTCGGTCTTGGAAAGCACGATCACGTCGGCCGCCGCGATCTGGGACTTAGCGATGTCTAGGCTCAGATTGCGATTGTCCCGGTCGGCGGCATCGACCACCGTGACGATCGGGCCGAGCTTGAAGTCGCGCTCGAGCGCGCGATCGGCGTAGAGGGTCTGCGCGACCGGCCCCGGGTCGGCGAGGCCACTCGTCTCCACGATGACGCGGTCGAACCCGGCGATCTCGCCGCGGCGGCGACGCATCGCCGCGCCGATCAGGGTTTCCTCGAGGTCGCCGCGCAGGTGGCAGCAGAGGCAGCCATTGGGCAGGGCCACGGTTTTCTCCTCGGAGGACTGCAGAAGGTGATGGTCGACCGGGATCTCGCCGAACTCATTCACCACCACAAGAGAATCCAGGAACCGCGGTGTCGCGACGAGGCGGTTCAGAAGCGTGGTCTTGCCGCTGCCCAGAAACCCCGTCACCACGAAAACGGGCGTGCGTCCGTCTGGAATCACACCTTCATTTCGAGCGCGTAGAGCCCGCCGTTATGCCGGTCCACGGTGAAGACGATGCCGCGGTCGTCGACGAAGACGTCGTTGATCTGCACCGCGCCGATCCTCGAGCCCTCGGGCGCCTCGGGAACGAAGTAGGCGATCTCGCGCGGTGAGTACGGATCCGAGATGTCGTACGCGCGCACCCCGCCGTTGAAGAAGGTGCCGAGGACGATGCGCTCCGACTTCCAGGCGCCCGGCACCGGCGGATTCTCGTGCAGGTTGTGCGCGCCGTAGCGACCGCCGCGGCCCTTGAAGGCATCGACCGGCGGCATCGGCAGCGTGGCGATGCTCACGAGATGGCGCTCGTCGCGCCCGTCGAGCAGCCAGACGAGCTTCGGCCAGTCGCCGGCGTTGTCCTTCACCGACTCGTCGCTCACCACGATGAGCCCGGGCTCGAAAAGCGGCAGCACGGTATGGTTGAAGCCGTTGTACGGCGGCGAATTGGTCCAGCGCGAGACCAGCTTCGGCCGGCTGCGATCCGAGATGTCGAGCACCATGATGCCGCCGTCGATGTAGCCGAGGTAACACCGGTCGGGGCGCTGGGGATAGACGTTGGTATTGTGGGCGCGGACGCCGGCGTCGAATTTGCCCGGCAGGCGCTCCGGCGGCGGCGCATCGTCGCCCTCCATCGTGCCGGGAAGGTGCCAGCGTCCCACGGCGCGCGGCTTCGCCGGCGTGCTCACGTCCACGATGCGGTAGACCTGGTCGTCCTTGGGATTGCGCGGCTGCTGCTCCGGGTCGGCGCAGGCCATGTGCACGGTCTTGCCGTCCACGAACCAGAGCTGGTGGCAGCCGCGGGAATGCGGTCCCGATGCGTCGAAGAAGGAGATCGAGCGCGGTTCCTCCGGCCGGCTCACGTCGAAGAGCTCGAAGCCCGCGGGCTTCAGGCCGAACTTCGTCACTTGGTAGGCGACCGCCATCAGGTCGCCGGCGACCTCGAGCGAATTGGAGCGCATCTGCGCGTGCGGCAGGTCGGTCTGCACCACCACTTTCGGGGCGCGCGGGTCGCTCACGTCGACCGCCGTGAAATTCTTGGGCGCGCTCTCGTGCGCGAGCCACAGGATCCGGCGGCCGTCCCGGGCGAGCTGCATCGACATGCCCTCGCCCATCCCGCCGAAGCCGTTCAGGCCGTGGTGGGAAAGAAGCTTCATGTTGAGGAACATGGGCCCAAAGATACGCGAAATCGCCCTCGGCACCGAAGTGCTAGAACGAAACGATCGCTTTTGACCGATGTGAAATGCGCCACATGAGGGGCCGGCGCAACGAAATCGCCCCGGCCGTATGGAAGTTCCCCGTTTTCGGCTATTTACGAAGCGCGCGGCGCGCCGCGCGTTTAAACTACGCGGGGTTGTCATATAACGAGAACAAGGGTGCGCATGGGGGCGCCTCACATGCCGGTACAGAAAAAGGCTGGGCGGGCGTAATGCGCCTCGGCCTGAGCGCGAAGTTCACCGTCA
>JBJMWH010000082.1:0-18237 GCA_045810245.1 Burkholderiales bacterium
GTGAACGAGCCCTCGATCCAGGAGACCGTCGAGATCCTGCGCGGCCTCAAGTCGCGCTTCGAGTCGCACCACGGCGTCAAGTACACCGCCAACGCGCTCACGACGGCCGCGGAGCTCTCGGCGCGCTACATCAACGACCGCCACCTGCCCGACAAGGCGATCGACGTGATCGACGAGGCCGGCGCGGCGCAGCGCATCGCCCCCAAGGCGAAGCAGAAGAAGATCATCGGCAAGACCGAGATCGAGGAGATCATCGCCAAGATCGCCCGCATCCCGCCGCGGAGCGTATCGAGCGACGACCGCAGTGCATTGGCAAATCTGGATAGAGACCTGAAGGCGGTGGTGTTCGGCCAGGACCAGGCCATCGACGCACTCGCGGCCGCGATCAAGATGGCGCGCTCGGGCCTGGGCAACCCCCAGAAGCCGATCGGCAACTTCCTCTTTTCCGGCCCCACCGGGGTGGGCAAGACCGAGGTCGCGCGCCAGCTCGCCTACTGCATGGGCATCGAGCTCATCCGCTTCGACATGTCGGAGTACATGGAGCGCCACGCCGTGAGCCGCCTGATCGGCGCCCCTCCAGGGTACGTCGGCTTCGAGCAGGGCGGGCTTCTCACCGAGGCCATCACGAAAAAACCCTACTCGGTCCTCCTGCTCGACGAGATCGAGAAGGCGCACCCGGACATCTTCAATATCCTGCTGCAGGTGATGGACCACGGCACGCTCACGGACAACAACGGCCGCAAGGCCGATTTCCGCAACGTCGCGATCGTGATGACCACCAATGCCGGTGCAGAGTCGCTCGCCAAGAACACAATGGGCTTCACGCTCAACAAGCAGATCGGCGACGAGATGGAGGCGATCAAGCGCATGTTCACGCCGGAGTTCCGCAACCGGCTCGACTCGATCATCTCGTTCCGCGCGCTCGACCACGACATCATCATGCGCGTGGTGGACAAGTTCCTGATGCAGCTCGAGGAGCAGCTCGCCGAGAAGAAGGTCGAGGCCCAGTTCACTCAGCCGCTGAAGGACCACCTCGCCAAGAAGGGCTTCGATCCGCTGATGGGCGCGCGGCCGATGGCGCGCCTGATCCAGGACACCATCCGGCGCGCCCTCGCCGACGAGCTGCTGTTCGGCAAGCTGCAGCACGGCGGCAAGGTGACCATCGACCTCGGCGAGGGCGAGAAGATCGTGCTCAAGTTCGAGGAAGAGCCCGCCGCGGTCACTACTCAGTAGCCGCAGCCGCCGCGCGAAAAAGCAAGGCCGCCCGAATGTAAGATTCGGCGGCCTTTGCTTTTTTCGGGACCCGGCGTTACTTTCTCCCACCCACCGGGAGGACCGATGACACGAGTAACGGCGATTGGTGCCCTGATGTCGTGCTTCCTTTCGGCCGCGTCGGCCCAGGACGCGCAGCGTCTCGCGGCGCCTTGCGCCATCTGCCACGGCACCGACGGACGCGGCGTCACCAAGGACGTATTGCCGCTCGCCGGCGTGCCGCGCGACTACATCGCCTCGCAGATGCGAGCGCTGCGCGACGGCCAGCGCCAGGCGACCGTGATGCACCAGATCGCCAAGGGCTACACCGATGCGCAGATCGACGCGCTGGCGGCGTGGTTCTCCGCGCAGAAGAGGTAAGCCATGAAAAGACGCGATTTTCTCGGGTTCGCCGCCGCGGGCTCGCTGGCCGGCCTGGCCGGGTGCGCGACAAACGTACCGTCCAAAGCGCGCGTGGTGGTGGTCGGCGGCGGCTTCGGCGGCGCTACCGCGGCGAAGTACATCCGCATGTGGGATCCGTCAATCGACGTCGTGCTCGTCGAGCGCGATCCGAGCTTCATCTCCTGCCCGATTTCGAACCTGGTCCTGGGCGGGTTTACCAGCCTGGAGGACCTCACTCGCAGCATCGACGGCCTCGAGCGCCATGGGGTCAAGGTGGTGCACGACGAGGTCACCGCCATTGACGCCGCCAGGAAATCCGTACGGCTCGCGCGCGGCGGCAACATCGCGTACGAGCGCCTCGTCGTTTCGCCAGGCGTGGATTTCACCTTCGCGGACGTGCAGGGTTACGAGCAGGCCATGCAGACCGGGAGAGTGCTGCACGCCTGGAAACCCGGCCCGCAGACCGTGGCGTTGCGCCGCCAGCTCGAGGCGATGCGCGATGGCGGCGTCTATGTGCTCTCCATCCCGCTCGCGCCCTACCGATGCCCGCCCGGACCTTACGAGCGTGCAAGCGTGGTCGCGGCCTATTTCAAGCAAGCGAAGCCGCGCTCGAAGGTGCTGGTGCTCGACGCCAATCCGGACGTGACTTCCAAGGGACCGCTCTTCAAGCGGGCCTGGGCGGACCTGTATCCGGGAATCATCGAGTACCGCGGCAACTCGCGCGCGGTGGGCGTAGACGGCACTTCGATGACGGTGCGGCTCGAGGTCGAGGATGTGAAAGGCGACGTGCTCAACGTGGTGCCGCCGCACCGCGCCGCGGACGTCGCGGCCAAGGCGGGCCTCATCACCACCAACAACCGCTGGTGCGACGTCGACTGGCGCACCATGGAATCGAAGGCGGTGAAGGGCGTCCACGTGCTGGGCGATGCCACGCTCTCCGCCCCGGCGATGCCCAAGTCCGCCAGCATGGCGAACAACCACGCCAAGATCGCCGCCGGAGCGATCGTCGATCTCCTGAATGGACGCGAGGCCCAACCGCTGAAGATCCTCAATACCTGCTACAGCTTCGTCTCGCAAAAGGAAGCGATCCGCGTTTCTTCGGTACACGAATGGGAGCCGGGACAGGGCACGCTGGTCCCGGTGAAAGGATCGGGCGGCGTCTCCGCAGCCCGCAGCGAAGCGGAAGGGAACTCCGCGTGGAGCTGGGCGCGAACCATTTGGGCCGATTCCCTCACGTAGGGAACCGCTATACCTTCCCCGTAGAGCCAAACCCGCCGGCGCCGCGGGCGCTGGCGGCGAAGTCCTCAACGACCTCGAACTCGACCTGCACCACCGGGACCACGACCAGCTGCGCGATCCGGTCCATCGGCTGCACGGTGAAAGGTTCGCGGCCGCGGTTCCAAACCGAAACCATGAGCGGCCCCTGGTAGTCCGAGTCGATGAGCCCCACGAGATTTCCGAGCACGATGCCCCTCTTCGCTCCGAGCCCCGAGCGCGGCAGGATGATCGCGGCGTAGCCGGGGTCGGCGACGTGGATGGCGATGCCGGACGATACAAGCCGGCTATCCCCTGGCTCTAGCCGCAATTCTTTGTCGATGCAGGCGCGCAAATCGAGGCCGGCGGCGCCCGCGGTGGCGTAATGCGGCAGCATGCCGCGGATCCTCTCGTCGAGGATCTTGACTTCCAGCTTCCTCATTTTTTTGACGCCAGTCTGCCCGCGATTTCCTCGACTAGCTTGCGGGCGAGCTCGAGCTTCGGCCCGCGCCCGAGCGGGTGCTCGCCCTCTGCGTCGTAGAGCGTGATCTCGTTCTCGTCGCGCCCCATGCCGTCCTGCGCGATGTTGGCGGCGATCAGCGGCAGATTCTTCTTCGAGAGCTTCGCCTTCGCGTTGCGCGCCAGGTTCTCGCTCTCCGCGGCGAAGCCGACGCAGAACGGCGGCTTGGGCTGCCCGGCGACCCAGGCGAGGATGTCCGGATTCTCCTCGAGTTCGAGGCGCGGCGCGCCGTTGCCCTTCTTGATCTTCTGCGTGGACGGGTTCTTCACGCGATAGTCGGCGACCGCTGCGACCGAAATGAAGACGTCGGCGCCCTTGGCGTCCTTCTTCACCGCCTCGAACATTTCGTGCGCGGTGCGCACGTCGACGCGTGCCACGCCCGCCGGCGTGGACAGCGACACCGGACCGCTGATCAGCGTAACTTCGGCGCCCGCTTCACGCGCCGCGCGCGCGACCGCGTAGCCCATCTTGCCCGAGCTCGTATTCGTGATGACGCGGACCGGGTCGATAGGCTCTTCGGTGGGGCCCGCAGTGACGACGACCCGCCTACCGGCGAGGCGCTTCGGCTGAAAAAAAAACTGCACGTCGGTGAAGATGTCGGCCGGCTCGGTCATGCGGCCCATGCCCATCTCGCCGCACGCCTGCCCGCCAGACGCAGGCCCGACGATCTGCACGCCGTCGGCGTGCAGCGTCGCGGCGCTGCGCTGCGTGGCCGCGTTCTGCCACATCTCCACGTTCATCGCCGGGGCCACCATCAGCGGGCAGCGCCGCGCAACACACAGCGTCGAAAGGAGGTCGTCGCACAGGCCGTGCGCGAGCTTCGCCATGAAATCGGCGGACGCCGGAGCGACCAGGATCAGCTCGCGATCGCGCGACAGCTCGATATGCCCCATGGCATCGTTGACGCGCGCGTCCCACAGGTTGGTCCACACCGGTTGTCCGGAAAGCGCTTGCATCGTCGTGGTGCCGATGAAGTGCGTGGCGGCCTCGGTCATGGCGACGCGCACGTCGGCGCCGGCCTTCACCAGCAGGCGCACGAGCTCGGCGGCCTTGTAGGCCGCGATGCCGCCGGTCACACCCAGCAAGATGCGCTTGCCCGTCAACGCCATGTTCAAAAGGCCCGTTAAGGGGAGAACGATTCTAAGGGAAAGCGGGGAGCGTGGCGATTTCCGACTGGCCGGTGGAGGAGCGTCCGCGTGAACGGCTGCTCGCGCTCGGCGCCGGCGCGCTGAGCGATGCGGAGCTCCTCGCCGTGCTCTTGCGCAGCGGCGTGCGGGGCAAGAGCGCCGTGGAGCTGGGACGTGACCTGCTGCAGCAGTTCGGAAGCATCACGCGGCTGCTGGAGGAGGGACCGGCGCGGGCAAAGCTGAAGGGCTTGGGGGATGCGAAGAGAGCGCAGTTCGCCGCCGCAATCGAGCTTGCACGCCGCTCCACGAGGGAGGAACTGAAAGCGGGCAGCGCGCTCACCTCGCCCGGTGCGGTGCGCGACTATCTGCGGCTTGCCATAGGCGCGCGTCCGCACGAGGTGTTCGTCTGCATGTGGCTCGATGCGCAGCACCGCGTGATCAAATTCGAGGAGCCGTTCCAGGGGACGCTGACCCAGACGAGCGTCTATCCAAGGGAAATCGTCAAGGCAGCGCTGGCCTGCAACGCCGCAGCCGTGATCTTTGCCCACAACCACCCATCGGGCATCGCTCAGCCGAGTCAGGCCGACGAGTTGCTGACCGCCAACCTGAAGGACGCGCTCGCGCTGATCGAGGTGAGGGTACTGGACCATTTCATTATTGCCGGCAACCAGGCCGTCTCCTTCGCCGAGCGGGGCCTGTTGTAGTAAAATCCGCGCCTTTCGCGCGTCTTCTGCGCATTGTCCGGAGCGATTCCGATGTCCCGCGTCTGCCAGGTCACCGGCAAAAAGCCGATGAAGGGCCACTATGTGTCCCACGCCAACAACAAGACGATCCGTACCTTTGAGCCCAATCTCCACTACCGGCGCTTCTGGGTCGAGAGCCAGAACCGCTGGGTGCGGCTGCGCGTATCGACCGCTGGGCTGCGCCGCATCGATAAGCTCGGAGTCGAGGCGGTGCTGGCCGAGATCAAGGCGAAGAACAGGAAAGGCTGACCATGCGCGAAAAGATCAAACTCGAATCCTCGGCCGGTACCGGCCATTTCTACACCACCACGAAGAACAAGCGCACCACGCCCGACAAGCTGGAGATCAAGAAATACGATCCCAAGGCGCGCAAGCATGTCATCTACAAAGAGACCAAGCTGAAATAGAAAAGGCCCGCTGCAAGCGGGCCCCTTGGTTTACAGCGGGTTTGTAGGTCGTTCAGCGGAAGGTGTACTGCGCGCCGAGCGTGAGCGTGTCCACGTCGTCCTTTGTTCCCGGAAAGCGCACGTGGAAGCGGTCCCAGTCACCGCGAATCGCCCATTGCGGCGTCAGCCCGATCTGCGCGCCAACGCCATAGCGCGGACCCCAGCCCGATTCCTTGCCAGTCGTCACACCCACGGAGTTGTCGCTCACCTCCATCTGGCTGTAGTTGACCCCGGCCTTGGCGAACACCGACGAGTTCGTGCCGAGCGGGAACCCGAAGATGAGCGGAATGTCGAGCCCGCGGCCCTTCGTTTCGCCGCCGGCGCGGTCGAACGTGCCGTAGTCAACCAGCCCGAGCTCGAGGCCGAAGGCGTTGTTGAACTTGCCGCCGGCATAGATCCGGAACGAGGTGTCCTTGTCGTCGCAGCTCCCGCCGGCCGGGCAGCCGAGCTCCAGCTTGGATTGGCCTACGCTCGCCCCAGCATGGCCCCAGAAGCCGCTCTGGTAGGGCATCCGCCAGGTGTCGGCGGTTGTTGATGTCGATGGTGATGTGGTCGACTGCGCCGAGGCGATGCCGGATGTGGCGAGACCGAGCCCGGCAATTACGGCTGCAGTGAGGTTGCGGTAGTGCATGATTTGAAGCTCCTTTGGAATAGGCATGTGCCGGGTCATGCCATGCAAAGGATCTGCCAGACGGCCTGTATGCCTATCGCGACGTTTTGTGGTCCGCTCGCGGACAGGCGCCGCCGCGCGGTTAATTCGAACGACGCTAAGGCTTGAAAACAAACGGCGCCCATGGATCAGGGGCGCCGCGGTTGTAGCGGACAGGATTACGCGGGCAGGTTTATTGCCGCCATCAGGCGTAGGAGCGAAGGCGAGCCGAAAAGTCCACGAGCGACGCTACGCCGCTCGCCTCGGCGCGATGGCACCAGTCCTGGAGCTGGCGCAGCAGCTGCTCCTTGGAAGCATGCGAGCGCTCCCAAAGCGCGGCCAGCTCGTGGCGCATGGCGATCACCGTCGCGAGCGCACGGGAGTTTTTCAGCGCCTCGGCGAGCCGCACGCTCTCCGCGCCGGCGGCCGCCTGGCCGCGGAGCAGGGCGCGCTTCAGAGAGCGCAGCACCTCCGCGTCGCGCGGCGACCAGCGCTTGAGCCGCTCCACTTCCTCGGCGTAGGTGCGCCTCACCGATTTCGCGTAGCGCGAAAAGACATCGTAGCGGTTGGCGATGACCGCATGCAGGGTGTCGAGATCGGCAGCCGGCTTGGGTTGCGCAAAGCGCGGCTGCGGCGCGAGCTTCTTGACGGTCGCGAGGCCGAAAATCTCGAGCAGCCGTATGTACATCCAGCCGAGGTCGAACTCGTACCACTTGGACGACAGCCTCGCCGAGGAGGCGAAGGCATGGTGATTATTGTGCAGCTCCTCACCGCCGATCAGGATTCCCCACGGCACGATGTTCGTGCTCGCGTCGGCCACGTCATAGCTGCGATAGCCGAACCAGTGGCCAACGCCGTTGATCACGCCCGCGGCCCAGAACGGAATCCAGATGATCTGCGTCAGCAGGATGAGCATGCCGGGAACCACACCGAACAGCGCGATGTTGACCGCGCCCATCAGCCAGAGGCCCCAGACGGAGCGAGGCGTATAGACGTTGCGCTCCATCCAGTCGTCGGGCGTGCCGTGCCCGTAGCGCTCGAGCGTGTCCTTGTTGTGGGACTCCTTCACATACAGGAATACCCCGCCCCAGAGCACCCGGTTGATGCCGTAGATCTGCGGGCTGTGGGGATCCTCGGCGGTCTCGCACTTGGCGTGGTGCTTGCGATGGATCGCCGCCCACTCCTTGGTGACCATGCCGGTGGTAAGCCACAGCCAGAACCGGAAGAAGTGCGACACCACCGGGTGCAGCTCGAGCGCCCTGTGCGCCTGGCAACGGTGCAGATAGATCGTGACGGCAGCAATGGTGACGTGCGTGAGGCCGAGCCCGGCGGCTACGTACCCCCACCACGGAAGATCAAGAAATCCATTTAGAATCATTGGTTTGTATAACACCTTGGGCTATGGTCAGCCAGCGGGCCATTCTACGCGAACCCCGCTGAGCGCGTCGTAACTTTTGCTAAGCCATCTGCAGAAAAAGCAGTGTTGAGACCCGGCCGGCGTGCAATTGTTCCTTACAGCGGGCGCCGCTCGAAAGCCGCGGCGAAAAATCCATCGGTACCGTGCAGGTGACTCCAAAGGCGCATGCGGGCGCCAGCCTGAAGCGGTATGCGCTGCTCGGCAAGAACCGCCTCGCACGACAGGGGCTCGAAGTCGGGACTCGAAGCAGCGAAGTCGTCCGCAATCGCCTCGTTCTCCGCTTTCAGGATGCTGCAGGTCGCATACACCAGTCTGCCGCCGGGCTTCACGAGTCGCGCAGCGGCACGCAGGATGGTGCGCTGTTTTTGCGCGAGCTCCATCACTGCCTGCGGCGCGTGGCGCCACTTGAGGTCGGGGTTACGGCGCAGCGTGCCGAAGCCGCTGCAGGGCGCATCGACCAGAACGCGATCGAGCTTGCCGGCAAGACGCTTTGCCCGCGCGTCGTTATCGCCCGAAAGGGCGATCACGTGGACGTTGGTGACGCCGGCGCGTGCGGCGCGCAGGCGCAGCGCAGCCAGCCGGCGGGCCGAAATGTCCATCGCGTATACGCGTCCCGTACCTCGCATCAGCATGGCGATGGCGAGAGTCTTGCCGCCCGCGCCGGCGCAATAGTCTCCCACCATTTCACCGCGGCGCGCACCGAGCAGCCAGGCAAGGACCTGGCTCCCCTCGTCCTGCACTTCGATCAGTCCGTCACGAAATATCGCGTGACGGTTGATGGCGGGTTTGCCCGTGACGCGCAAGCCCGCGGGCGAATACGGAGTGGGCTGCGCTTCGACGCCTTCGGCTGCCAGCCGCGCGCGCGCGTCCTCGCGGCTGGACCGGGCAAGATTGACCCGCAAGTCGAGCGGCGCCGGATTCAGCATCGCCTGGGCGATGCGCTCGGCCTGCGCCTCGCCATGATCGGCGACGAGCATGTCCCAGAGCCAGTCCGGTAGGTCCGCGCGCACCGCCGCCGGCATTCGGGCGGACGAGAACGCTCGGATCTGCTCTGCGAGCCGCGGCTCGACCAGCCCGTCGAGCGAGCGCGCCGACAAGCCGAGCGCCTTGATCGCGGCGGAGGCGATTAGCGCCTGCGGCGCGGACGAGCCCGCCGCCGCGGCAAGCGAGCGGCGCCTGCGCAAGACCGCGAACGCCGCATCCGCGACGAAGCTGCGCTCGTGCGGGCCCAGCTCGGGGTGGGCGCGGAAGTAGCGCGACAAGGTCTCGTCGGCAGGTTGCGTGAATTCGAGCAGGCGCGACAGCGCGGCCGCGGCATGACGCAGCGTGCCCCGCCCCAGCCTCACGGCGTATTGATCTTGGTCGCCACCTGCTCGTAGCGCGTGCCGTCTTTCTCAGTGACCAGGACTCTCACGGGCAGGTACCCCAGCTCTTTGGCGAGCCAGACCTCGGAGCGCTCGTCGCCGCTGCCACGAAAGAACCGCAGCGCGTCGAGCTCGCCAATCGGAACCTTGACCCGCTCGTTGCCGCCGTTCGTATAGACGTGATGCGACTGTCCACGCCCGTCGAACAGGTCGTACACGACCTCTTGGCGCTGGGGGGCGAAGGCAAGGTCGAGCAGAAAAGCGAGGCGATCGTGGGCATTCGGCGGCAGGGGCTCGGTGCGCGGCTCCCCTTTGTATTGCAGCGTGACGGTTTTTGCGTCCCAGTCGAAGCGGGCGTGCGCGGTATTGCGGCCGGTGCGCTCGTCGGCGAATTCGACCGGCTTCAGGCCTTCGGGCGTGACCCTGCCGCGGCTCGTGCGCCGAGCGGTACCGCGCAGCGCGAGAATTCCGCGCCCCTTGGTCGTCTCGGTGATCTGGTAAGTGCGTCCGTCGTGCTCGAGAGCGTAGGTGACTTCGGCGAGCGTGACGCCATTGCGGCTCGTCTCGTAGGTAATCTCGACCTGCCGCGGCGGCGCGCCCCATGCCGCGGCCGCGAAGCACGCGAGTGCCCAGCCGAGGACCTCAATCCGGAGCGAAGACCAGCTGCTCATGACTTTCCTTAACGCAGACCACGCCGGAGTTGATGACAAGCCTGCCGTCGAGGAACCAGCGCGCCGCGCGCGGATAGATGACGTGCTCCTGCCGCAGGACGCGCGCCGCCAGGCTCGCGGCCGTGTCGTCGGCGTGCACGGGTACTGCGGCCTGGATCACGATCGGGCCGTGATCGAGCTCGGCGCTCACGAAGTGAACGGTGCAGCCATGCAGCTTCACCCCCGCGGCGAGCGCGCGCGCGTGCGTGTCGAGGCCCGGAAACGCCGGCAGCAACGAAGGATGGATATTGAGCATGCGGCCGTCGTAGCGAGCGGCAAAAGCCGGCGTGAAGATCCGCATGAAGCCCGCGAGCACGACGAGGTGCGGCGCGAAGCGCTCGATTTCGCGGCCGAGCGCCGCTTCGAATGCCTCGCGGCTCGCGAATGCGCGATGTTCGACCACCCGCGTCGCCACCCCGCGGCCTGCGGCTAGCTCGAGACCCTTGGCATCGGCGCGGTTCGCAATCACGCCGTTCACCGGCAGGCCGGCCTCGAGCAGCGCCTGCAGGTTGCTGCCGCGCCCGGAAATCAGCGCGACGATCAAGGTTCTCGCCGGCCGACCATCGTCTCGGGGCGCACCCAGCGGTCGAAATCCTGTGCGCTGACGTAGCCGGAGCCGAGCGCCGCTTCGCGCAGCGTGCTGCCCTCACGATGCGCCTTCTTCGCAATCTCCGCAGCGCGGTCGTACCCGATGTGCGGCGAGAGCGCCGTGACCAGCATGAGCGAGCGCTCGACGAGCTCGCGAATGCGGACCTGGTCGGCCTCGATCCCGCGCACGCAATGCTCTTCGAACGAGCGGCAGCCGTCCGCGAGAATGCGCGCGCTCTGCAGGAATGCATGAATGATCAGCGGCTTGAAGACATTCAGCTCGAACTGTCCGGAGGCCCCGCCGAAATTCACCGCCACATCGTTGCCCAGCACCTGCGAGGCCACCATGGTGAGCGCCTCGGCCTGGGTGGGGTTCACCTTTCCCGGCATGATCGAGCTGCCGGGCTCGTTCTCCGGGATGCGCAGCTCGCCGAGGCCGGAGCGCGGCCCGGAGGCGGCGAGGCGGATGTCGCTCGCGATCTTGAAGAGCGCCACGGCGAGGGTCTTCAGCGCCCCGTGCGCGAACACCAGCGGCTCGTGTCCGGCCAGCGCGGCGAATTTGTTGGCCGCCGGCGTGAAGGGAAGCGTGAGCTCCGCGGCGAGAATCGAACACACCCTGGGCGCGAAGTCCGGATCGGTATTGAGCCCGGTCCCGACCGCGGTCCCGCCGATGGCAAGCTGGTGCAGCCCCACCTGCGCGCTGCGGATTGCGCCGGAGGCATGCTCGAGCTGCGCGACATAGCCCGAGAACTCCTGCCCCAGCGTGAGCGGGGTGGCGTCCTGCAAGTGCGTGCGGCCGATCTTGACGATGGCCGCGAAAGCCGCGCTCTTCTGACTGAGGGCCTGCCGGAGCCGGTCCGCTGCGGCGAGAAGGTCCTTGAGCGCCAGCACGGCGGCGATGTGCATCGCGGTGGGAAACACGTCATTCGACGACTGGCCGAGGTTGACGTCGTCGTTGGGATGGACCAGCCGCTTGGCGCCGCGCTCGCCGCCGAGCAGCTCGGAGGCGCGGTTCGCGAGCACTTCGTTGACGTTCATATTGCTCTGCGTGCCCGATCCCGTCTGCCACACCGAGAGCGGAAATTCCTCGTCGTGCTTGTCCGCAAGGACCTCGTCGGCGGCGCGCTGGATGGCGTCGGCCTTCCTGGTTTCAAGAAGATCCAGTTCCGCGTTGACCGCCGCCGCGGCCTTCTTGACCCGCGCGAGCGCATGGATCACGGCGAGCGGCATGCGTTCGCTCGAGATGCGGAAGAAGCGCAGGCTGCGCTCGGTCTGCGCGCCCCACAGGCGCGCGCTCGGGACCTCGATGGCGCCGAAGCTGTCCTTCTCGATGCGGGTGCCGCCCATCGCGGCCGCTATGTTACTTCTTCAGCAGGCTGCGCAGCATCCACGCGTTCTTTTCGTGAACCTGCATGCGCTGCGTCAGGAGGTCTAGCGTCGGCTGGTCGTTCGCCTCGTCGGCCACGCCCAGCACCTCGCGAGCGGTGCGCACGATCGCCTCCTGGCCTTCTATCAGCAGTCTGACCATCTCCTCGGCGCGCGGCACGCCCTCGGTCTCCTTGATCCGCGTGAGGCGCGCGTAGTCGCGGTAGGTGCCCGGAGCGTACTCGCCGAGCGAGCGGATGCGCTCCGCGATGAGGTCGATGGCGTTCCACGTCTCGGTGTACTGCTCCATGAACATCTGGTGCAGCGTCTGGAACATCGGCCCCTCGACGTTCCAGTGAAAGCTGTGCGTCTTCAGGTACAGCACGTAGGTATCGGCGAGCAGCCTGGACAGGCCCTGCACGATCGCCGCGCGCTGCTCGGCGGATATCCCGGTATTGATTTCCATGATGGCCTAGTCGATGTCGATAGCTGCAGTCTAGGAATGCCCCGCGCGCCCGTCCATTGAATTATGAGAATCAGGCCGATAGGCCGGGACTTTCCTATTCCGCGGGCAGGTCGAACACCAGCACCTCGGCGCCGCGGCCGCGCTCCAGCACGATCGGGCCGGAGTCGGTTTTCAACGCGTCGCCGGCGCGCAGCGCATGCCCATCGACGCTTAGCTCGCCGCGAGCGACGTGCACGTAGCCCTTGCGTCCCGGCGCCAGCCCGATCTCTGCGCGTTCGGCACCGTCGAAGAGGCCCGCGTAGACGCGTGCATCCTGGTGGATCGTCACCGAGCCCTCTGCGCCGTCGCGCGAGGCGATCAGCCGCAGCCGGCCGCGCTTTTCTTCGGCGCCGAAGTGTTTCTGTTCGTAGGAGGGCTCGATGCCGACGACCTCCGGTTCGATCCAGATCTGCAGAAAGTGCGTCACGCCCGATTTTTCGTTGTTGAACTCGCTGTGCCGCACGCCGCGGCCCGCGCTCATTCTCTGGACGTCCCCGGGGACGATGGTCGAGCCATTGCCCATGGAATCCTGGTGGCCGAGCGAGCCCTCCAGAACGTAGCTCAGGATTTCCATGTCGCGGTGGCCGTGGGTGCCGAAGCCCGCGCCGGGCTGGACTCGATCCTCGTTGATCACCCGCAGCGTGCTGTACCCCATATGCCGCGGGTCATAGTAATCGGCGAAGGAAAAGCTGTGGTGCGAGTCGAGCCAGCCGTGGTTGGCGTGGCCGCGCTCGCCGGCGCGGCGCAGCTCGATCATGACGCTGCCGGTTGCGACTGCTGGGAGGCGAGCTCCTGGTGCACCTTGGCCATGTCGAGCGCTTTTGCCTGCGAAATGACCTGCTCGAGCGCGTTGGCCGGAAGCGCGCCGGCCTGCTGGAACAGGATGATCTTCTCGCGAAACACCATCAACGTCGGAATGGAGCGGATGCCGAAGCTGCCAGCGAGCTCCTGCTCCTCGTCGGTATTGATCTTCGCGAACACCACGTCCGGATGGGCTTCCGACGCCTTCTCGTAGACCGGAGCGAAACCGCGGCATGGACCGCACCAGGGCGCCCAGAAATCGATGATCACCATCGCATTTTCGTTGACGGTCTTCTCGAAGTTGTCCTTGGTGAGATCGACGGTGGACACGCGGCTTGCCTTTCCTGGAAAGAGGCCAGTGTACTCTAGACTCCATGTACGTCGGCCGGTTCGCACCCTCGCCGAGCGGACCGCTGCACTTCGGCTCGCTGGTGGCTGCGGCTGCAAGCTGGCTCGACGCGCGCAAGGCGCGCGGCCGCTGGCTCCTGCGCATCGAAGACCTGGACGCGCCGCGCGCGCAGCCGGGCGCTGCCGACGACATGCTGCGCACTCTCGAGCGCTTCGGATTCACCTGGGATGGACCGGTCCTCTATCAAAGCCTGCGCGGTGCGCGCTATGAAACGGCGTTGCAAAAGCTGCAAGCGAGCACCTACTGGTGTGGTTGCACGCGCCGCGAGATCGCTGATTCGGCGCTCGGCCTCGCGGCGGACGGCGCGCAGATCTATCCGCGTACCTGCCGCAACGGCCTGCCAACCGGCAAGGCCGCTAGGGCCCTGCGTCTCGACGTGGGCCAGCACACGATATCGTTTAGGGACCGGGTCCAGGGAGCGCGCCTGCAGGATCTGGCGCGAGAGGTCGGAGACTTCGTTCTGTACCGGGCCGACGGTCAGGTCGCCTATCAGCTCGCCGTCGTGGTGGACGACGCCGAGCAGGGTGTCACCGACGTGGTGCGTGGCGCCGACCTGTTCGACTCGACCGGCCGACAGATCCATCTGCAGCGGCTGCTGGGTTATCCGCAACCGCGCTACCTCCATGTCCCGGTGGCGGTGAACGCGAATGGTGAGAAGCTCTCGAAGCAGACCGGCGCGCGAGCGCTCGAACCTTCGCGGCGCGACGAGCTGCTGGCCCGGGCGCTCGCATTTCTGGGCCAGCACGCCACCGCCGACCTCGACGAGGCCGTGGCGGACTGGGACCCGGCCCTGATTCCGCGGACGCCGCTCAGGGCGGTGGACGTCGTATGACCGTGGTGAGGGCACCGAGCACGCAGAAGAGCGCGGCGACCTCGGTCCAGCGGGGTCGCTCGCCGAGGAACACCACGCCGCTCAGCACGCCGATCACCGGGATGATCAGCATGGCGACGGAAAACACGCCGACCGGCACGGAGGTGACGAGCTTGATCCACGCCCAGTGCGCGAAGGCAAAGGAGACGAAGACGTTGTAGGCGACGCCGAGTGCCGGCGCGAGGCTCACGTCGCGCAGCACGCGCAAGTCTTCGAGAAGCATCGCGCCGATGAAGATGGGCACGCCGCCCAGGAGCATCATCCACGCCGTGTACGCGCCGAGCGGCATGCGTACGGGCAGGCGCTTCTGCAGCACCGTGCCCAGCGCCCAGCACACGGCGGCGCCGAGCACCATGAGTGACCCGGCCGGAGCCGCGCCGAGCCCCCAAAGGCTCTCGCCCATGATAAGGGCGAGCGCGATCATCCCGAGCCCGAGACCCGCGAGACGCCTCGCGATGATGCGCTCGCCCAGCACCCACACCGACAGCGGGATCGCCCAGATCGGCATGGTGTAGGCAAGAACCGACGCGCGTCCGGACGGAATGAGCGCTACGCCGAACGCGACGAGCATGTTCCAACACGTGATGTTGAGAAACGCAAGCAGCGAAAGCCGGCCCCACTGCCCTTTCGGCACTGCGAGCGGCTGACCGCCGGCGCGCAGCGCGGCAAACAGCACCGCCGAGCCCAGACCCAGGCACAAGGTGCGAAACGTCCAGGGCGGAACCTCGCTCAGCGCGACCTTCATCGCCGTCCAGTTGAAGCCCCACGCGAACGTGAGCGCCGCCAGCACCCACCAAAGGTGGCGCGGGAGGTGATCGGGTTCTGTGCTCAATGCCGTACGCGCAGCGGCATCGCCTTCATGCCGCGCAACACCATCGAGTCGATCCATTCCAGCCGCGACGTCGCAAGCTCGATCGTCTTCCAGCGCGCGAGCAGCGCCGGCAGGGCGATCTGACCCTCCAGGCGGGCGAGCGGAAAGCCGAGGCAGAGGTGGACGCCGAAGCCGAAGGTGAGATGCGCGACGCCGTGGCGCTGCAGGTCGAGGCGATCGGGGGCCTGGTACGCGCGCGGATCGCGGTTGGCGGCGTTCATCAGAAGGAACACGCGCTCGCCGCGGGCGAACGCCTTGCCATGCAGCGTCTGCGGCTGCTGCACGATGCGGACCTGCGCGCCGATGGGGCCGTCGTAGCGCAGCAGCTCCTCAACCGCCGAGGCGGCGAGTTCCGGCTGCTCGCGGAGCCGCGCGAGCTCCGCCGGAAACGCCAGCAGCGCGCGCAGCCCGTTAGCGATGTGGTGCGTAGTCGTCTCGTGCCCGGCGAAGAGCAGCAGCACGCAAGTCGCGACCAGCTCGTCGTCGCTCAGCCTGTCGCCCTGGTCCTCCACGTGGACGAGCTCGGTCAGCAGATCGCGCTCCGGCCGCGCCCGGCGCCTGAAGATCAGATCCCGAAACAGCGCCGCCATCTCGGCGGTGGCGGACTCGGCGCGGCCATATTTGTCGGGCGTGTCGCGCGCGCTGCCGATAAAGAGCGCCATCTCGTCCGACAATCGCTTCAGGCGCGGCAACTCTTCCCTGGGAACCCCGAGCATATGCATGATCACCAGCGCCGGCAGCGGCCCGGCGAACTCGGCGATGAGGTCGAACTCGTCGCGTTCGTGAAGGGCCTCGAGCAGCCATCGGCTGGTGGTTTCGACCTCGCCGCGCATGGCATGGATCGAGCGGGCGTTGAACACCTTGGCGGCAAGCCGGCGCAGGCGCGTATGTTCCGGCGGATCGCGAAACACCATCCACAGGGTCAGGTAGCGCATCAGCTGCACGACGCGCGCGGCTTCGGCGTTCGGCAGCGCCGCGAAGAACGGGCGCAGCCGGTCTGATGACATCCCTTCGGTGTCGAGGCATACGCGCTTGACGTCGTCGTAACGTGTGAGGACCCAGGCCTTGAGCGAAACGCTCCAATGGGCGGGATCCTCGTCCCGCAGCCGGGCGTATAGGGCGAACGGGTCGGCGACTACGGCCGGATCGTTCGGTCGGTAATCGAGCGGCACGGCCGCAGGATAGCCCTAGCCACGTAAGGAAGCGCTAACTTTTGTCTTGTGGTTGATTGTGCGACACAACAAGCGACCATACCGCTACCGGCAAAGGCCTTGACTTTCGACATGATGTGCTTAAAATGCGCATTGTTGCATTGCACAAATAGTCCAACAGCGAAAGCACAGGAGCCCGACAAATGTATGTAACCCCTGAACAAATCCAGGCCGCCGGCAAAGCGAACGTCGAGTCGTTCCTGGCCGTGGCCAACACCCAGTTTGCCGCCCTCGAAAAGCTGGCGAACATCCAGGCAAGCGCGTTCAAGAGCGCGTTCGAAGACTCCATCGCCAACACCCGCGCCCTGCTCGGCGCGAAGGACGTGCAGGAGTTCGTGGGCCTGCAAAACTCGTTTGCCCAGCCGGCGATCGAGAAGGCCATCGCCTACTCGAAGAGCGTCTATGAAGTGGCAACCGGCGCCAACGCCGAGCTCTCCAAGGTCGCCGAGCGCCGCGTCGCGGAGTGGAACGAGAACTTCGTGACCCTGCTCGACAAGGTGTCGAAGAACGCCCCGGCCGGATCCGACGTGGCCGTAGCCGCGGTGAAGTCGATGCTCGCGGCCGCCAATTCGGCCTACGACAACTTCACCAAGGTGGCGAGGCAGGCGACCGAAATCGCCGAAGCCAACGTCGCCGCCGCGACCGAGACCGCCCGCGGCCTCGCGAAGACCAAGAAAGCCGCCTAAGCAGGCAGAAGCAGGTACGGCAAAGCCCGCCTTCAGGCGGGCTTTGTTTTTGCAGCGGCCGAAAAAGGGAAGCCGGCCTCGCGCACCGACCGCCGAAGCACCTCGGCCGCCTGCGTTACCTCCGCCGGATCGCCTCGCACTCCGAGCTCCACGTGCCGGCGGCTGCCGTCCTCGCCCATCGACGGAAGGCTGAACACCTTGACGCCGGAGTACGCCGCGCCGACGGCCTCCATGGCAGCGATGAGCTGGCTCTCGCCCGCCTCGTACACGAGGATGGACTCCTCGCTCCAACGGTCGCGATCGAAAAAATGGCGATAGCGGGTGTCGAGCACCCACTCCACCATCGGCCGTGCCATCTGCGGAAATCCGGGCACGAAGTGATGCTCGCCGTACGAGAAACCAGGAATCCGGTTGACGGGATTCGGGATGATGCTCGAGCCCTCCGGGAACTCGCCCATGCGCAGCCGCGCCGGGGTGGTTTCGGCACCGAAGCGGCCGCGGATTTCGCGCTCGGCTTCCGGATGCACGACCAGCCTGACGCGGGCGGCAGCCGCAACGCACTGGCGCGTGTGGTCGTCGGGCGTTGCGCCGATACCGCCGAAGCTGAACACTGCTTCGCCGGCTGCGAGACTGCGACCGAAGGCCGCGGTCAGCCGTTCGGGCTCGTCGCCCAGATACTGGGCCCAGGCCAGGCGCAGCCCCCGGCGGGCGAGGGCTTCGATCAGGAAGGAAAAATGCTTGTCCTGGCGCTTGCCAACCAGTATCTCGTCACCAATGATATAGGCGCCGAACAATCAGGCGGCCTGCTTTTCACGCGGCTTCAAGCTGCCTTTCTCGCCCATTCCTGCAACTCTTCGAGGCCGCCAATATGCCTGCCGTTGACGAACACCTGCGGCACGGTGCCGCGCCCGGTGATCGCGCCAACGACGCGCGAGCGGTCGCTGTGATCGAGCTTGATCTCCGAATACGCGTAGCCTAGGCTTTTCAGCAGCGCCTTAGCCTTGGCGCAGAACCCGCACCCTTCGCGCGTAAGAATCGCCACCTGAT
>JBJMWH010000083.1:0-7097 GCA_045810245.1 Burkholderiales bacterium
GGCGACGTCACCGGCATCGGCGCCGAGATCGTGACGAAGATGCTTGCGACGCAGGACATCAAGGCCGTCGCGCGCGCCGTGCTCGTCGGAGACGCGCGCCACCTCGCGCTCGGCTGCCGGGAAGCTGGCGCCGAGATCGCCTTCCATGGCGTGTCTTGCGTAGAAGCCATTGACTGGACGCGCGCCGGCTTTCCGCTGATCGACCTCGGCAACCTCGATCCGGAGCGCTTTCCGCGCGGCGTAGTCTCGCCCGACGCCGGGCGGGTCGCGGGCGAGACCCTGAAGACGATGACCGAGCTCGCGCTCGCGGGCAAGCTCGACGCGGTGTGCTTCGCGCCGCTCAGCAAGGCGGCGCTCCACCGCGGCGGCTGGAATTACCACGACGAGCACCAGATGTTCGCCGACTGGACTGGGCACAGCGGCTACTACAGCGAGATGAACGTGATCCCCGAGTTCTCGACCTTCCGGGTCACCTCGCACGTGAGCCTGCGCAAGGCGCTCGATCTCGTCACGCCCGAGCGCGTCGAGGCCGCCATCCGCCTCGCCGATCGCACCATGCGCTCGACCGGCCTGGAGGCGCCTCGCATCGGCGTCGCGGCCCTTAATCCGCACGGCGGCGAGAACGGCCTCTTCGGCGACGAGGAGATCCGCATCATCCGCCCCACGGTGGAGCGCGTGCGCGCCTCGGGAATCGATTGCACCGGGCCACTCCCGTCAGACACGATCTTCCTGCGCGCGCGTGCAGGAAATTTCGACGCGGTCGTGATCATGTACCACGACCAGGGGCAGATCGCGACCAAGCTCCTCGGCTTTCAGAAGGGCGTGACGGTCAGCGCGGGAATGAAGACGGTCTACGCCACCCCGGCGCACGGCACCGCCTTCGACATCGTTGGCAAGGGGCGCGCCGATCCGGGCGCCATGACGGCCGCGTTCGGCATGGCGGTCAAGCTCGCCGCCGTGAGGAGAGACGCATGAACGCGCTTGCAACGGTCTTCCTAGGAATACTTTCGATCGGCAGTGCATTTTCAGCGGAGCCCTATCCCGTTCGGCCGATCCGCATGATCGTGGGCTTTGCTCCCGGCGGCGGCACCGACCTCACGGCGCGGCCGGTGGCGCAGAAGCTCTCCGAGCTGCTCGGTCAGCAGGTCATCGTCGAAAACCGTCCCGGTGCCGCGGGCAACATCGCCACCGAGCAGGTCGCGAGAGCGGCGCCCGACGGCTACACGCTCCTGATGGGAACTATCGCCGCGCTGGCGATCAATCCCGGCCTCTACGGGAACCTCCGGTTCGATCCGGAAACCGATCTCGCGCCGGTGATCCAGGTGGTGGACGCCACCAACGTCCTCGCCCTGCATCCGTCCGTGCCGGCGAGCTCGGTGAAGGAGCTGATCGCGCTCGCCAAGGAGAAATCGCTTTCGGCCGGCTCTTCCGGCATCGGCGCCACCGGGCACCTCGCGATCGAGCTCTTCAACCTGATGGCGGGCGTCAAGCTGGTGCACGTGCCCTACAAGGGCGGCGGGCCGGCGATGAGCGATCTCGTCGGCGGCCAGGTGAATCTCATCTTCGCCACCACGGCGAGCGCCATCCCGCACCTCAAGTCCGGACGCATCAAGGGCATCGCGGTGACCACCGCGAAGCGTTCGGCCTTGCTTCCGGATCTGCCGACGATCTCGGAAAGCGGCCTTGCCGGCTTCGACGCCAACAACTGGTACGGGCTGGTCGTGCCGGCAAAGACGCCGCGCGCCATCATCGACCAGTTGAACGCTGAGGTGACGAAGGTCCTCAACATGCCCGACGTCAAGACCACGCTCTTCAACCAGGGCCTCGACCCGGCGCCCGGCACGCCCGAGCAGTTCGGCGCCTACATCAGGTCCGAGCGCGCGAAGTGGGCGAAAGTGATCAAGGAGTCGGGCGCGAAGCCCGAGTGAGGGTCAGTCGGCGGCGCGCGCGGCGCCGCTTCGAATGAGGGATTCGATTTCCTCTTCCGGCATGTTGGTCTCGCGGAGAATCTCGCGCGTGTGCTCGCCCAGGCGCGGCGCATGACGCCGGTACTCGGGCTGCGATTCGGACCATTCCGAAGGTACTGCGAGCGTGCGGATGCGGCCCTCGCTGGGGTGCTCGCGCACGGTGAAGTAGCCGGTCGCGGCGAGGTGCGGGTCGGCGAGGATGTCCTCGATCGTGTTCATGCGCTGCACCGGGATGTCGGCGCGCTCGAGCGCCTCGATCCACTCGGCGGTGGTCCGCTTCTTCAGCTCTTCCGCGACCATGGTGTAGGCGCGCTGGTAGTTCTGGCTGCGGGCCTGCTGCGTGGCAAATTCGGGGAGCGAAAGCATGTCCGGCCGCCCGATCACGTCGAAGAACGCTTTCCACTGCTTGTCGTTGTAGATGAGCGTGCAGAGGTAGCCGTCACGGGTCTGGTACGGGCGCCGGTCCGGCGCGAGGATCCGCGCGTAGCCCGCCTCGCCGTGCGGCGGCTCGAAGGCGTAGCCGCCGAGGTGATCGCCGAGCACGATCTGCAAGAGATGCTCGAACATCGGCACGTCGATGCGCTGCCCCTTGCCGGTCTTCTCGCGATGATAGAGCGCCGCACTTACCGCACTCGCCACCTGTTGCCCGACCGAACGGTCGGCGACGATCATCGGCGCATAGCGCGGCTCGGCGGCGCCCTGGCGCTGCAGAAGGTAAGGCAGCCCTGACGCACCCTGGATGAGATCGTCGTAGGCCGCCTTGGCCGCATACGGCCCGCGCTGGCTGTAGCCGAAGCAGCCGGCATAGATGATGCCGGGATTCACTTTCCGGACCTCTTCATACGAAAGCCGCAACCGGGCCATCGCCTGCGGTCGGATGTTGTAGACCAGCACATCGACCTTCGCCGCGAGGGCAAGACACGCCTCCCGCGCGGCGGCCTTCTTGAGATCGAGCACGATCGAGCGCTTGTTGCGGTTGACGCCCATATAGATGGTACCCATCCCCGGATGGCGGAACGGCCAGGCATAGCGCATCACGTCGCCTCGGGCGGCTCGACCTTGATCACCTCGGCGCCGAAATCGCCGAGGATCTGGGTGGCGTACGGGCCCATCACCACGGTGGTGAGGTCCAGGACGCGAACTCCGTGCAGTGGGCCGCTCACGTCGAGCAAAACCCAAGATTATCGGGTTTGCGCATCTATTCAGGCTGGATGTTGGCGAGCTTGACGAGCTTGGCCCAGTGCGCGATTTCGCTCTGGATGAACTGGCCGAGCTCGGCGGGTCCCATGGGGGCGACGTCGACGCCGATGGTCGCGAACTTCTCTTTTACTTCGCTTTTCTTCAGGGCCTCGGCCGAAGCGCCATGGATCTTCTGAACCACGTCGGGCGGCGTCTTTGCGGGCGCGACCAGCGCGAACCAGGCGATGAGCTCGTAGCCCTGCAGCGCCTCGGCGATCGCCGGCAGATCGGAGGCAAGCGGCGTTCTCTGCGCCGAAGTCACGCCCAGGCCGCGGAGCTTTCCGCCCTTCGCTTGCGCGAGGGCATTGCCCAGGTCGACGAAAGTAAACGCGAGCGAGCCGCCCATCGTATCGGTGACTGCCTGCGGAATACCCTTGTAGGGGACCTCGACGACATCGAGCGTGCCCATCGACTTCAGCATCGCGAGCGATACCTGCGAGCCGGCCGAGCCATAGCCGGCGGAGAGCTTGCCCGGCTGTCTGCGTACATGCTCGAGGAAGGCCGTGAGGTCCTTCGCCGGAAAGTCGGGCCTTACCATCAGCATGAACGAAGTCGTTCCCAGGCGCGCGATCGGGGCGAAGTCCTTCACCGGATCGTAGTTCAGCTTCTTGAACAGGCTCACGTTCGCCGCCTGCGGCGTATTGGTGGTCACCATGAGGGTGTAGCCGTCCGGCGCCGCGCGGGCGACTTCGGCCGCGGCGATGCCGCCCTGCGCACCGGCCTTGTTCTCGACGATGAACGGCTGGCGCAGAGTCTCCTGGAGCTGCGCGCCGATCAGCCGTGCGACTTGATCGGTGGCGCTGCCGGCCGGGAACGGCACCACGAGCTTCACCGGCTTGGATGGATAGCTCTGTCCCTGAACCGAAAAAGCGGCCAGCGCGACGATGATGGAAACCAGCCACTTCATCGGAACTCTCCCTCAGGCGTTCAGGCGGGCAAGCAATTCCTTGGTCTTCACCGGGTCGCTCGCGCGGAGCACGCGCTGCGCGAGCGCCTGCACCTCGGCTAGATTGGTGCGCAGGATCCGCTCCTTGATGAGCAGAAGCTGCGAGGGATGCATCGAGAAATTGCGCAGCCCGAGCCCGAGGAGCAGCCGCGTGAGCTGCAGGTCGCCGGCCATTTCGCCGCACACCGCGACCGGCACGCCGCCGCGCGTGGCGGTCTGGATGGTGCCCGCCACCAGCGTGAGCACGGCCGGATGCAGCGGGTCGTACAGATGCGCCACCGCGTCGTCGGTGCGGTCGATGGCGAGCGTGTACTGGATGAGGTCGTTGGTCCCGATCGACAGGAAGTTCAGGCGCCGCATGAAGATCGGCAGCGCGAGCGCCGCCGCCGGGATCTCGATCATGCCGCCGATCTCGATCTCGTGGTCGTAAGCGATGCCGCGCTCGTCGAGCTGCTGCTTGGCCTGGCGGATGAGCGCGAGGGTCTGCTCGATTTCGTGCAGGTGCGCGAGCATCGGCAGGAGGATCCTCACGTTGCCGTAGTGCGAGGCGCGCAGGATGGCTCGCAGCTGCGTCAGGAACATCTGCGGCTCGGCGAGGCAGAAGCGGATGGCGCGCAGGCCCATCGCCGGGTTCGGCATGTTCTGCGTCAGGCCGGCGCTGTTCAGCGCCTTGTCTGCGCCGAGGTCGAGCGTGCGCAGCACGACGGGCCGCCCGCTCATCGCCTGCGCCACGTTCCGATAGGCCTCGAACTGCTCGTCCTCGCTCGGCAGCTCCTTGCGGTTGAGAAACATGAACTCGCTGCGGAAGAGACCCACGCCCTCCGCCCCCGCCTCGAGCACCTCCGGCATGTCGTCGGGCAGCTCGATGTTGGCGTAGAGCTCGACCGGCGTCCCGTCGAGGGTCGTGGCCTTCTTGGACCTGAGGCGCTTCAGCTTCTCGCGCTCGAGGTCGAGCTGCGATTGGCGCAGCCTGAATTCGGCCAGCACCACCGGGTCGGGGTTGACGATCACCACGCCCATCACCCCGTCGACGATGATGAGCTCGCGCTCGCTGATGGTCTGGAAGGCGTGGTGCAGGCCGACGATCGCCGGGATGCCGAGGCTGCGCGCGACGATGGCGGTGTGCGAGGTCACGCCGCCGACGTCGGTGATGAAGCCGCCGAAGTGGTGGCGCTTGAAGAGAATCATGTCCGCCGGAGAAAGATCGTGCGCGACCACGATCAGCTCCTGCTCCTCGGTGAGCGCCGGCTCGGTGAGCGTCTGCGCCCCCATCAGGGCCTTCAGGACCCGCTCGACCGCCTGCTGCACATCGGCCTTGCGCTCGCGCAGGTACGCGTCGTCGATCTCGTCGAAGCGGTCGGTGAGCTTTTCCATCTGCTGCACCAGCGCCCACTCGGCGTTGGCGCGGCGCTCCCGGATGAGCTGCTTCGGGGCCTGCGACAGCGCCGAGTCGTCGAGGATCATGCGGTGCAGGTCGAGGAAGGCCGCGAACTCGTGCGGCGCGTCGGAGGGGATATGGGTGTGCAGCGTCGAGAGCTCGTCGCGAGCCTTGTGCAGCGCGGCCTCGAAGCGGTGCACCTCCGCGTCCACCGCCTCGGCGGGAATCTCGTAGTGCACCACCTCCAGGCGCGCGGTGGTGACGAGGTGCGCGTAGCCGATGGTGATGCCGCCGGCCACGGCGTGGCCATGCAGGACGAAGTTCATTCCGACTCGCCGAACCGGTCCGCCACGAGCTTGGCGATGGCGGCGATCGCGTCGTCCGCATCGTCGCCCTTCGCTTCCAGCAGCACGCTGGTGCCCTGTCCCGCCGCGAGCATCATCACGCCCATGATGCTCTTGGCGTTGACGCGCCGGCCGCTGCGCGAGATCCAGATCTCGCTGTGGAACCCGCCCGCGACCTGAGTCAGCTTGGCGGCCGCACGGGCATGCAGGCCGAGCTTGTTGACGATCTCGAGGGACTTGCTAGGCATCCGATAGGAGCGACACTAGGCGTCGCAGCAGCGGTCGGTGTTCATGTGGACGAGGCCTTCTGCGCCACCGGACATGGCGCGCTGGACCAGCACCGCCAGGCTGACCGGGGCGCCGCCGTCGCGACCGGTCAGGACGCGCAGCAGCATCGGCAGCGAAACGCCGGAGACCCCCTCCACTCTTCCGTCCTGCAGGAGCTTCGAGACCACGTTGCCGGGCGTCGCGCCGAAGATGTCGGTGAGGATCAGGACGCCGTCGCCGGCGTCGATCTGGTCCATCATCTCGCGCGCGCGCAGGACCAGGTCGTCGGGATCGTCCTGGCGCCATACGCTGAGCGTGGCGACCTGGCTGGGGCGCTGACCGAGGATCTGCGAGGCGCTCTCGAGCAGCGAGGTGCCGATCTCGCCGTGCGTGACGATCAGCACGCCGATCATGAGAGCTTGGACTCCAGGGCTTCGAGGAACATCCCCGCGACGTCGAAGCCGCTCTGGTCCTGAATTTCGCGGAAGCAGGTGGGGCTGGTGACGTTGATCTCGGTGAGCCAGTCGCCGATCACGTCGAGCCCGACGAGCAGCAGGCCGCGCGCCGCGAGCTTGGGCCCGAGCGCGGCGGCGATTTCGCGGTGGCGCTCGCTCACGGGCTGCGCCACGCCGCGGGCGCCGGCCGCGAGGTTGCCGCGCGATTCGCCCGGCCTCGGGATGCGCGCGAGGCAGTGCGGCACGATCTCGCCGTCGATCAGCAGCACGCGTTTGTCGCCTTGCGCGATCTCCGGGATGTAGCGCTGCGCCATGACGCTGCGCGTCCCGCCGTTCGAGATCGTCTCGATGATGACGTTGCGGTTCGGGTCGTCGTGGCGCAGGACGAAGATGCCGGCGCCGCCCATGCCGTCGAGGCGCTTCAGCACGACGTGCCGATGCTGGTCGACGAAACTCTGCAGGTCTTCCATGCGGCGCGAAACGAGGGACGGTACGGTGAAA
>JBJMWH010000084.1:0-9499 GCA_045810245.1 Burkholderiales bacterium
TCCCATCCATCCCCTGCATGCGCAAATCCGTCACCACCACCTGCGGCCGCGACACCGACAGCGCCGCCAGCGCCGACTCCCCGCTCTCCACCGCCGTCACCGCATACCCCGACGCCGTCAGCCTCATCGCAATCAGCTGCAGCAAATCCTTGTCGTCATCGACCAGCAGCACCTTGGAATTCTCATTGCTCATTGCGTATGCCTTCTCCTCAGCTGAGAGGGTAATTCTTGCCGTCTGTCGTTACGCGGCGTCGGCCAGCGTACGCGCCGAACGGCGCGGGAGTGTGACACGAAAGTGACCGCCGCTTCCCTCGGGCACCACGGCGATGTGGCCGCCGTGCGCCTCGACCAGCTCGCGTGCAATGGCGAGGCCGAGGCCCGTGCCCTTGATGCGCGTGCCCTCGCCCTCGCCCTTGCCGCGGCCGCGGAAGAAAAGATCGAAGATCGAGTCGCGCTCCTCCGGCGGCACGCCCGGACCCGAATCGATCACTTCGATCACCGCTTCGCCCGATTGCACGCGCGCCCGCACCGTGACGCGCCCTCCAGGCGGCGTGAACTTGACCGCATTGCTCACGAGGTTGTCGATGATCGAGCGCAGCTTCTCCGGATCGGCCTCGAGCATCGCCGCCTCAGCATCGACCTCGAGCCGCAGGTTCTTCGAGCGCGCCGCGAGCTCGTGCGCGCGCGCGGCTTCCGCCACCAGCGAATCCAGCACGACCGGCATGACTTCTAGCGAGGCGGCGGCGTGGAGCGCACGCTGGTAGTCGAGAAGCTCCTCGATCAGGCGCTGCAGCTTCACGCTGTTGTCGCGCACGATCGATACCACCTGCTTCTGCGCCGGCACGAGCGGCCCCGCCACCTGGTCGTTCAGCAGCTCGGCGCCTTCGCGCAGCGCCGTGAGCGGTGTCTTCAGCTCGTGCGACACGTGGCGCAGGAAGCGGTTTTTCTGCGTCTCGAACTCCTCGAGGCGCCGGCGAAGCCAGTCGAGGCGCCGGCCGAGGTAGCGCAAGTCCTCCGGACCGCGCACGGCGATTGGCCGGGAGAAGTCGGCGGCGCCGAGCTGGCGGATCGCGTTGTCGATGGCGGCGATCGGCCGCGAGATGTAGCGCGTCAGCGCGAGCGCGATGGTGAGCGCGACCGCGGTGCTGAAAAGCAGCAGCAGCATGAGGCCGCGCTGGACCTCGTCGGCGCTGGCGCGCAGGCGCTCGACCTCGCGGTCGACGATGAGGTTGTTGATCGCGAGGACTTCGCGCGCCGAATCGATCAGCTGGTCCACGCGCTCGGTGATCGCGGCGGGCTCGACGCGCATGCGCGGCATGCCGGTGAGAAGGTCATAGAGGGCCTGCTCGTAGCCCACGGCGCGGGCGAGCGCGCCGACCTGCGAGGCGTCGAGCGGAAGCTGCCCGATCTCGTCGGCGAGCTGCCGGAAGCTGCGGTGCACCCTCGCATAGCCCTGCAGCAACTCCGGGTCATCGAGCACCGCCGCCTGCTGCGCCAGGCGCTCGATCGTGCCGATGCGCTCGACCAGCGCCCGGCTCGCGCGCGCCGCCTGGGAGGCATTGAAGACCGCGCTGCGGCTCTGGCCGGCCAGACGCTCGGTGTTCCACGCCGAGTACGCGAGCGCGCCCACGAGCGGAAGCGCGACGAGGGTGAAGCCTGCGAGCAACAGCCCGAGGAAGGAGCGCGGGTAAGTCATTCAATGCGAAATCGTTACACGCGGTTGGACAAAGTCCAATGTCAGGTGTTCACGACAGATGATTGTCGTTCCGGCACGACGCCTGCGGTCCCGAGGATACGGTTGGCCCCGACCACGGTGCAGTGCGAAGGAACGTCGCGCGTGACGACCGCATTCGCGCCGACCGTCGCGCCGTGCCCCACGCGCACCGCGCCGAGGATCTTCGCGCCCGCGCCGATGCACACATCATCCTCGATCACCGGGGCGGCCGGGTCGGACGGATGCTTGTTGCCGATCGTGACTTGCTGCATGACGGTGACACGGCTGCCGATCGACGCGTTGCGATGGATGAAGATCCCGTAGGGATGCGGCATCAGGATCGGCGCGGACAGCGGACAGTAGATGCCGCAGTTGAGCAGCGTGCTCATGAAGTCCGATAGCAACGGCACCCGATGCCGGCAGGCGAACTGCAGGATACGCGCGGCGAGCGGGTTCGCCCCCACCACAGTGTCGGAGAACCTGCGCTCGACGCGCCGCTCGAGCCAGCGCAGCAGCGCGCGCTCGACCTTCGCGGCCGCGGGCGGCAGCGCCTCGGCGCGTTCCACCACGATCGATTCGATGCGCGGCCGGTACGTGTCCGGCGGATCGAAAAGCACCGCCACGTCGGCACCGCGCGGCCGTTCGGAATAGGTCAGCTCGAGCGCATCCACGCCCGACGGAAAGGCCGGCGCCAAGTCGCGCACGACGCGCTCGCGCAAGGCGGAATTGTCGAAACCCACGAAGGCGACCGCGGCGTGCCGCGGCTGCAGGACCAAATTGAGCTTCGCGAGCAGGGCAAACGGGTTGGGCAGCGCGCGGTAAAGGATGCGGCGCAACCGCGGCAGGGCGGCGCGCACTTGGTCCCATGAAGCCTGCTTCGCCGCGTGGGCAAGGAGGCGCATGTCGCGGCGCGCCGGCCAGAGCCCGCCGATGCGCTCGAGCGCGCCGCGCGGGTCGGCGTGCCACAAACGCGACAACCAGGCGGCACGGGCTTCATCGATGCCCTGGGCCTGAATCGCCTCCACCAGGCTGTAAAGGAGGAGCACCTCGGGCCGGCCCGAAAGCAGCTCCTCCGAGCGCAGCACGGGCCGCCCGGCGCGGTAATAGTCGCCGACGGCATGGACCTCGAGGAAGCTCGGTCGGCCGACCTCGTCGCTCCACGCCAGAGTAAACTGGATCCGCTGGCGCTCGTCGCGGGAAAGCTGCACCAGGCGAAGGTCGAAATCCTGGGCGAAGCGCGCCATGCGGCGCGGCATCCCCGGCAGGGCGTCCTGCGCCACGGCGAGGGCCAGGTCGGACGCGGCCGCCTCCGGCCCGAGCGCCCGAAACGGCACGCCTTCGTCCCGCAGGCGGTCAAGCAACGCCTCGGCTACGTAGCCGCGCTCGTCCATCAGCCGTTCCCTTTCGATTCCACCCGCTGTATCACCTTGACCAGGTTCCCTTTCGCCAGTGTGCATGTGTCACGAAAGCGACGCAAACGCCATCCGTTCAGCCTGTGGCGAAGCAGCACCCGCGGTTGAAAGGCGCGAAAACGGCTGGCTAGGATCGCACCCATGAAAAATCTACAACGCCGCGTTACCGCCCTCGCCGCCGCGCTTGCGCTCACGGCCGCCCCGACTGTACGGGCATTCGAAGCGATCGACACCATACCGTGGCCCTCGATCGGCGCCTTTCCCGCCTATCCGCCCGAAACGGACGTTCCGATCGACGTTTGGGTCCATGCCGGCGTCATGCACGACACCAACATCTTGCGCACGCAAACCGATGAGCGTTCGGACAACATCGCCCGCCTCGGCGGCGGCATGACGATCGACCAACGGGTGGCCGGCCGCCAGCGGGTGCGCCTCGACGCGCGGGGCGATTACTACAAGTACGACAAGTCGACCACGCTCGACCATTGGGCGTATGCGGTGCTCGGCGACTGGCTGTGGGAGATCGGCAACAACCTCTCGGGGGAACTGCTGGCCGGATACGACCGCCGCCAGGTGGACATGGGCGAGACGCTGGCGGAACGGCTCGACCTCGTCACCACGAAGCGCGCTGCCGCGACCGCGGCCTACCTGATCAGCCCTCGCTTTCGCATCCGCGGCGCACTCGAGGGCAGCGACACCAACCGGGAGCAGAACCGCACGACGAACGTGCGCTCGACCGGCGCGAGGGTCGGCGTCGACTACGTGAGCCCGCTCGGCAACACATTCGGGCTTGAATACCGCGATACGAAAGGTGTGGCGCCCGAGGCCGAGTTCGTACCCGAGCTCGGCCGTTTCGTCGACAACGATTACCACGAGCGCGAGCTGTCGTTCGTGTCGAGCTACGCCCTGGGCACGATGCTGAGGAGCAGCATCCGGCTCGGTCACACGAAACGCGACTACTCCGATGTGCCGGAGCGCAGCTTCAACGACAACACCGGCGTCGTGACGGTCGACTGGCTTCCCGGCACCAAGACCGTGCTGCGCTTCGAGGCGTACCGGCTGCCGCGCTCGATCGCGGATGTCTCCGCGAGCCACGAGGTGCAGAAAGGCTTGGCCTTCGGCCCGCGCTGGGCGATGACCAGCAAAACGGTGCTTTCCGCGCGGCTGCTGCACGAGCGGCGCACGTTCTCGGGCGATCCAGGTGTCGTCGCCGGCGCCACGAAACGCGATGAAATCTACCGCATCGCACGCCTGGCCTTCGGCTGGGAGCCGCAGCACTTCTGGCAGGCGGGCGTCGCGTTGGACGTCGGCGAGCGCGAATCCAACATCGACGGCCGCGACTATCAGTACACCGCGGTAATGGCGAACCTCGCCTACGTCTGGTAGGCGTTCGCGCTACCTGCCGTAGGCGTCCTCGAATCGCACGATGTCGTCCTCGCCGAGGTAGCTGCCGGACTGCACCTCGATCAGCTCGAGCGGCAGCTTTCCCGGGTTCTCGAGACGGTGGCGCGTACCCGGCGGGATATAGGTGGATTCGTTCTCGGTGAGGAGGAAGCTTTCCTCGCCGCGCGTGACCCGCGCCGTGCCGCGCACCACGATCCAGTGCTCCGCGCGGTGGTAGTGCATCTGCAGCGAAAGCGCCGCCCCGGGCTCGACCACGATGCGCTTCACCTGGAAACGCTCGCCGCTTTCGATGCTGTCGTAGGTTCCCCAGGGGCGGTGCACCTTGCGGTGCGAGAGGGTCTCGGCGCGGCCCTGCGCCTTGAGCGCGGATACGAGGGGACCGACCGCCTGGGCTCGGTCCTTGCGCGCGACCATGACCGCGTCGGGCGTCTCCACGACCACCACGTCGTCGAGCCCGACGCACGCGACCAGGCGGTGCTGCGCCACAACCAGGGCATTGGTGGTGTCGGCGAGGTGCACGTCGCCGTGCACCACGTTGCCGCGCGCATCCTTCTCGCCGATCTGCCATAGCGCGTCCCAGGCGCCTACGTCGGTCCACTGCGCGTCCAGACGGACCACGACCGCCTCAGGCGGAGCCGGATTGGCGATGATGCGCTCCATCACGGCGTAGTCGATGGAGTCGACCGGGCAATGCTCGAACGCAGCCGCGTCGATGCGCACGAACGCGCCGTCGCGCCTGCCCTGCCGGTAGGCGCGCTCGCACGCCGTGAGGATGTCCCGGCGCAGGCTGCCGATCGCGTCGATCCACACCGATGCGCGAACGGCGAAGATGCCGGCGTTCCAGAGATAGCCTTTCGATTCGAAGTATTCCCGCGCCCGCGCCGCATCCGGTTTTTCCACGAACGCTTCGATGAAGTGCGCTTCCGGCTCCGGCATCGCGCGGCCTGCCCGGATGTAGCCATAACCCTCCTCCGGCGAGGAAGGCGGCACGCCGAAGGCGACGAGGTAGCCGCGATGCGCGAGCGCCGCGCCGCGCTGGGCCGCGCGCACGAACGCCTGGCCGTGCGCCATGGCGTGATCCGATGGCATGACCAGGAGCACGGGGTCGTCGGCCGTGACGGCATGGACCGCCGCGAGCGTCAGGGCGGGCGCGGTGCCGCGTCCCGCGGGCTCGAGCACGATCGCCTTGGGCCGCGCGCCGATTCCGGCCGCCTGCTCGGCAACCAGAAAGCGGTGCGCTTCGTTGCAGATCACGAGCGGCTGCATCGAGCCGTCGACCCCGGCCGCGCGCGCCAGCGTCTCCTGCAGCAGGGTGCGCGCGCCGTTCAGCGCATGCAGCGGCTTCGGATGGTGCTCTCGCGAGAGCGGCCACAGCCGCGTCCCCGATCCGCCGCACAGGACCACGGGCTGGATCAGCGTCGGGGTGACGCCCAGTTCGATCAAGTTTCCTCCTCGGGGACCGGGGCGGTCCCCGATTCCTGCAATGCGTTCTAGGGATGCAGGCGCGCCTGGCGCCGGCGCTCGCCGTAAAGGCGCCGCCAGTTCCAGTCTGCGACAAACCGCGCCCGGTAATCTGCCTGGGCGCATTCCCCCATTTGGCGCATTTTTTCGGGAAATGCCTCGGCCCAGGCGAGACGCCGCGCGAGCGCGGTTGCCGAGTCTGGGTCGAAAAGCAAGCCGTTGCGGCCCGGCTCGACGAGCTCCGTGAACACCGGCAGGCGGCTCGCGATCACGGGGACCGCTTCGGCGAAGGCCATGACGATGGCGTGGGGCTCGCTGTCGTAGCTCGAGCCCGGCACGACGAGATAGGCGCAGCGCTGCATGCGCCTGCGCAGCTGCGCCGCGGTCGCCTGCGCCGTGACGATTTCCACTCGGGCGGCCGGATAGAGCTCGAGCGCCTGGAGCAGCACATCGATGCCCTCCTCGACCGCGAAGCCGCCGACGTACAAGCCGCCGCGGCGCGCGCTCATTCGGGCTTCCAGCGCCGGGTGCGGTACTCGATCTTCGGTGTCTTTTTCGCCGCCGCGGGCTGCGTCGGCACCGGCGCGGCCGGATCGTACACCGCCACCTTCAGCGTCTTACGGACCGGTCTTTCCTTCTGCTCGGGCTCATGGGCTTCGTCCTCGCGGCTGGCGCGGCCGCGCAGGCGGCCGGAAGCATAGAGATAGCCTGCGGCGGTAGCTGCTGCGCTCATGGTTCTTTCTGCTCCTTCAGTCGTTGCCCGGCATCCATGCCGAACGTGTTTGAATCAGGCTCCAGTACGACTTCGCCAGCGGGTCGCCGTGGTCGATCCGGCGCGCGGGCAGCGAGTGGTGCAGCAGCGCGCCGATGAGGTACACGAGCGTCAGCGCGCCGATCACCTGCGCACGCCACGTCCAGTCCGGGTAGGCCGCCAGGGCGAACTGGTGCGCGCGCTTCATCGCCGAGACGAGGAACCGCGCGTTCACCGAACGGCCATGCAGCGCCCGCTGGACGATGAGGTAGTGCAGGACGTCGTCCAGGGGGCTCGCCTCGCTGCGCGCGCTGCCCCACTCGTAGACGAAAAGCTGCGAGCCAAGCGAGCGGATGTTCCATGGCGCGAAGTCGCCCTGCGACAGCACGTAGGGACCGGTCCAATAGAGGAGCGCCGTCTCGCAGTCGTGATAGGCCTCGCGGAGCGTCTCCAACGTCGCCGCCGGCACGCAGCCGTCGAGCCGGGCCAGCGACCGGTTGATCTGTTCGGAGCAGCCCGAAACCTCGAAGTCGGTGGAGCGAAAGCGCGCCTTGCCGAGGTTCGAGAGGAAGCGTTCATGGCCGGCGGTGAAGGCTCGGGTTTCGCCCCAACCCTGGGCTACGCTCATGACGAGGAAGCGCCGGCCGTGGGCGTTCGTTCCTTCGTCGAGCAGCCGCGGCAGCTGGCCTTCCAGGCTGCGTACGTCGGCGAGCTCGCGCAGCCACTGCGCCTCGCGCGCGAGCTGACGGTCACCGGTTTCATCCGCTGCAGTCTTGACTAGGGAGTAGGTAACCACGCGTTTTTCGCTTGCTTATGGACAGCGGGGCGCAGCAAGCGCCGTGCCCGCATGCGCAGCCGCTGTGAAAACAGGCTGTTAGACCTTCGCTCGAACAACCACGGCGGGGACATGGCGTCGCCGGGTTCGGACTTCGCGCCGCGCGATTTAGAACAAGCGCTTGATTCCTAAATAAGCAGCCGGTCGCACGCCCGCGACGTCAACGAGTCGCTAAGTGTGTAATTGCCTCTACCATTGGGCCTATGCTCGGCGACGGGCTTACGAGGCTCGATCCTCTCTACGAGAGCGAGGTGCGCTTTCGCCGCCTGGCGGCGCTTTCCGCTGACGTGTACTGGGAGCAGGACGAGGCGCTGCGCTTCACCTCGTTCTCCACCAGCCGCTCGACCCACATCGAGCGCAGCTACACCGACAGGCTGATCGGCAAGACGCGCTGGGAGGTCCCCTACGTGAACCTGACCGACGCCGACTGGGCCGCGCACCGCGCAGTGCTGGAGGCGCGGCAGCCGTTCAGGGACCTGGAGCTGTGCCGCTACGACGAGCGCGGGTGCAAGGTCTGGTTCCGGGTCAGCGGCGAGCCGCTATTCGATGCCTCGGGCGTCTTCAACGGCTACCAGGGCATCGCCTCCGACATCACCGAGCGCAGACGCGCCGAGGAGCTGCGCGAGCTCGAGCACGCGGTGACGCGGATCCTCGCCGACGCCGACAGCGCCTCGGCCGCGCTGCAAAGCTTGATCCGCGCGATATGCCAGACCGAAGGCTGGGACTGCGGCCGTTTTTTCCGCGTTGACGAGCAGGCGAAGCTGTTGTGCTTCGGCGAAGGCTGGGGCATCGCCGACCCCGCGGTACAGCGCTTCCTCGAGCGCTCGCGCGAGCTTGTCTACCAGCCCGGCGCCGGCATGAGCGGACTCGCGTGGCAGATGGGCCAGCCGCTCTGGACCAAGGACGTGGTGAACGATCCGCGCTCGTCCAAGGAGGGCGTGAAAAAGGTCGGTTCGCGCGAGATCGGCATCCACGGCGTGTTCGTGTTCCCGATCATCTCGGCCGGCGAAGCGATCGGCGTGCTCAACTTCGCCAGCCGCAAGCCGCGCGAGCCCGAAGAGCAGCTGTTGCAGGCGATCGCGGCGATCGGCGCGCAGATCGGCCAATTCCTGCGGCGCAGGCAGGCCGACGAGCAGCGCCAGCTCCTGGAGGCGCAGCTCCACCAGGCGCAGAAGATGCAGGCGATTGGCACCCTCGCCACCGGCATCGCGCACGAGTTCAACAACGTCCTGCGCGCGATTCTCGCCAACGTCGAGCTCGCGCGCATGGATGCGCCACAGGACCATCCGGTGCGCGAGAGCATCGAGGAAATCGACAAGGCGAGCCGGCGCGCGCGCGATATCGTGCAGCGCATCCTCGCGTTCGCACGCCCGCAGCCGGCGCAGCGCCGGCGGCTGTGCCTCGCCGAAGTCGCGCGCGAGGCGATCCGGCTGCTCGGGCCGACCCTGCCGGCCGGAATCGAGCTCGCGGCCGATTTCGGCGCCGACACGCCCGAGATCCTCGGCGACGCGACGCAAATCCACCAGCTCCTGCTCAACCTTTGCGCCAACGCCGCCCAGGCGATGGGCGCGGGGCCGGGACGCATCACCGTGAGCACCTCGGGAGTGCAGGCAGGGCACGGCGGCGAAGCCGCCATCTCGGGATTGCCGTCGGGACCGTACGCGCGCCTTTCGATCTCGGACTCGGGCCGCGGCATCGACCCGGCGATCCAGGGGCGCATCTTCGAGCCCTTTTTCAGCACGAAATCTGTCGGTGAGGGCACCGGGCTCGGTCTGTCGATCGTGCACGGCATCGTGCGCGCGCACGAAGGCGCGATCGATCTCAAGAGCGAGCCGGGCAGGGGTACCACCTTTCACGTGGACTTCCCCGCCGTACAGACTACGACGCAGCGGGTCACGCCCGCGGAAGCTTCCGCGCGCACG
>JBJMWH010000085.1:0-5115 GCA_045810245.1 Burkholderiales bacterium
TCGGCCCGAGGCAGATGCCCTTGCCGCCGTGGATGTCCATCGCGTCATTGACGACGAGACGGGCTCGCTCCGTCATGTGGAACTTGGCGATCGCCGAGAGCACTGCCGGTTTTTCGCCGAGGTCCACTGCGCCGGCGGTCATCACGCGCGTCGCATCCATCATGTAGCAGTGCGCCGCGATGCGGCCGAGCGCTTCTTCCACGCCCTCGAGCTTGCCGATCGGCGTCTTGAACTGGCTGCGCACCCGGGCGTACGCGCCGACGAAGCGCACCAGCGCCTTGACGCCGCCCACGGCCGAGGTCGGCAGCGAGATCGCACGCCCCGCAGCGAGGCAGCCCATGAGCATCATCCAGCCCTTGCCCGCGTATTCGCGCCCGCCGATGATCCAGTCGAGCGGCATGAAGACATCCTTGCCCGAGTTGGGGCCGTTCTGGAACGCAGCGTTGAGCGGCATGTGGCGCCGGCCGATGTTGACCCCGGCCGTGTTCGTCGGAACGAGCGCGCAGGTGATCCCCAGATCTTTTTCGTCACCGATCAACCCCTCCGGATCGTAGAGGCGGAAGGCAAGACCGAGGAGCGAGGCGATGGGCCCCAGCGTGATATAGCGCTTGTCCCACGTGACGCGCATGCCGAGCACTTCCTTGCCCTGCCAGAGGCCGCGGCACACCACGCCGTAGTCGGGAATCGACGCGGCGTCGGAGCCGGCCTCGGGGTTCGTGAGCGCGAAGCACGGGATCTCCAGCCCTTTCGCGAGGCGCGGCAGATAGTGGTTCTTCTGCTCCTGGGTGCCATAGTGCAGGAGCAGCTCGCCTGGACCGAGCGAGTTCGGCACCATCACCGAGATGGCGGCGGTGCTCGAGCGCGTGGCGAGCTTCTGCACCACCGCCGAGTGGCCGAGCGCGCTGAAGCCCAGGCCGCCGTATTGCTTCGGGACGATCATGCCGAGGAAGCCCTTGTCCTTCACGAACTGCCACGCGCGCGGCGGCAGGTCCTGGTGCTCGTGCGTGATTTCCCATTCGTCGCACATCGCGCACAGTTCTTCGACCGGACCGTCGAGGAACGCCTGCTCCTCAGGGGAGAGCCGCGGCTCCGGGACCGCGAGCAGCTTCTGCCACTCGGGCTTGCCGGAGAAGAGGTCGGCGTCCCACCACACCGTGCCGGCATCGATCGCTTCCTTCTCGGTCTGCGACATGTCGGGCAGGATGCGGCGATAGACCGCGAGGATGCGGTCGGTGACGAGCTTTCTGCGCAGCCAGGGCAGGTTCAGCACGGCTGCAAGGGCGATGAATAGCGACCCAACCACCCCATTCGTGACCGCCGAAAACGCCATCACGGTACTTAGGTAAAAAAGTAATGCGGCGGCGGCGACAGTCCACCAGCCGATGGCGAGGCCGAAAAAGCCGAAGACCAAGAAGACGACGAGCGCGGCAAGGATGAATTCGAGCATGGCGGCTCCTAGGCGGCTTTGCGCACCGCGTGCTTGAGCGGCGCGGTCAGGCCGGCGGCGAGAAAGGCAGTGAGGCGCTCTTCAAGCAGGCGCGCGTCGTGCCGGTCCTCGGGCTTGCAGCCGGCGATGAGCTGCACCGCGTCGGTGGCTGCGAGCGTGTAGGACAGCGTGCCGAACATGAAGTGCATGCGCCACACGAGCTCCTCGGGCGGCATCTGGGGAAGCGCGCGCATGAACGCGGACTTGTAGCGCTCCATGGTCGGCGCGTAGAGCTGCCCGATCAGGACGCGGATCGGCTTCGAGGGCTCGGTGTAGCTGCGGCCGAGGAGGCGAATGAAGCTGCGCCCGCCGCCCTTCGCGTCCTCGATCATGCGCAGGCTCTCGCCGACGAACGCACGGATGATTGCCTCGGGCGGGAGCGGCCTGCCGGAGGCTTCGATCGCGTCCAGCGCGGCGATCCGCGCGGCGTTCATGGGATCGAGTCGGCGGCGGAACACCGCCTCGATCAGGGCATCCTTGGAGCCGAAGTGGTAGTTCACGGCCGCGAGGTTGACGTCGGCCTTGGCCGTGAGCTGGCGCATCGAGGTGCCTTCGAAGCCGTGCAGCATGAAGAGTTCTTCCGCGGCGTCGAGGATGCGCGTACGCGTCTCGTGCGGCGGCTTCACAGTGCGCAGGGAGGAGGTCGGCATGGGGAAATCCCGTTCAAACGAACGTTTGAACCATACCGGACCCGCGACCCCCGCGTCAAGAGGGTGGACTCTAGACTTTGCTTGAGACCGAGATCGCCCGTCGGATGAAGGCCTTCTTCTCCGCCGGGTCTTCGATCTCGTCGGCCACCATCAGATAGAGCTCCGACTCGTCGCGCGCCTTGAGCGCCGCGCGTCGCACGACCACGTTCGCCACCGGCCCAAGGTACTGCGAAAGGCTCGACTCGACGCGGCTGAGGAGGTCGGGCGAAAAGGGCGGCCCGCTGGGCGGGCCGGTGCGGCCGCTCGCGCTGCCGGTGGTCGGCTGCCTGGACACCGGGCGCGACGGATCGGCGAAGCGCCGCTCGAACTTGAGGCGCAACCCGTTGTGAGTGATGTCCGCGGCGAGGAGCTGGACGAGCTCGGCCGGGTGCTGGGCTTTCTTCGCCGCTTTCTTCACCATGACCGGCGCGATCGGCCCGACGTGCTGCGCGAGCTCGCGCTCGACCTGGTCGAGGAAGTTGGCGTCGAACAGCACCGCCTCGGGGGCCGCCGGCGGCGGCGGCGGAGGTGGCGGCGCCGGTTCCGCGTGTTTGGGCTTCGGCTCCATCGTGCCCGCGAGGGCCGCACGCAATTCGTGCACGCTCTGCGGGCGATCGTCCTCGTGTGGTGCGAGCGCCCAATCGATGGCTGCAAGGAACTCGGGGCGATAGCGGTTACGGTCGCCCGCCTTGAGCGCGGGCGGCATGGTGTCTTCGCGCACCCGCGCCGCGGCCTCGAGCGGCCGGTTGCCCGTCACCATCCAGTAAAGCACGCCGGCGAACGCGTATACGTCGCTCCAGGCACCCTGCTGCCCCTGCGAATGGTATTGCTCGAACGGCGCGTAGCCCGGAGTGACGATGGCCGTGAGGTCGTCGCCGTCGATTTTCTGGCGCGCTGAGCCGAAATCGAGCAGGACCGGGCTGCCGTCGTAGCGGATGTAGATGTTGCCCGGCTTGATGTCGCGGTGCAGGTAGCCGGCGGTATGAACGACCTGCAACCCTTCGAGGAGCGGCCCGGCGATCGCCATGACCTGCGCCTCGGGCAGCGGCCGGCGCGGCTTGATCCAGTCGGAAAGAGCGTCGCCTTCGACGTACTCCATCACCATGTACGCGCTGCCCTTGGCCTCGAAAAACCGCATCACCCGGACGATGTTCGGGTGCCGGAACGAGGCGATGGTGCGCGATTCGTCGAGGAATCGGCGCTTGCCCCACATGAAATCCTCGGCGGCCTGCGAGGAGTTCGGCGCGATCGAGTGGTCCGGATTGCGCACCGCGATGTCGGACGGGAGGTACTCCTTGACCGCCACCCTCAGGTTGAGGTTGGTGTCGATGGCGAGGTAGGTCAGGCCGAACCCGCCGGCCCCGAGCAGCCTCTCGATCCGGTACTCCTGGAGCGCGTAGCCGGAAGGAAGAGCGGGCACCGCCATTTGCCGGCCTAGCCCTTGTCGATGAGGGCGATCGCCTTGTGCAGGCTGCGCCGCATGCGGTTGAACGCCTGTCCGAGCTGCGACACTTCGTCGCGGCCCTTGTCGGAGAAATCGGGCACGTCGAGGCGGCCCTTGGAGATGGCGTCGGCGGTCCGCGCCAGCTGCATGATCGGCTGCACGATGAAGATCGTCAGCATCACGTTGAGCAGCACGAAGAGCACCGTGAACACCACCGCGACCGAGCTCATGAAGGTGACGAACGCGTGGTTGGCGTTGCGGATCGGCAGATCCATGGGCACCGACACGATCTGCGTGGCGATCACCTCGTTCATCTTCCAGCCATAGCCGTTGTGCGCACCGTAGAGCTTCACCATCGCCGGAGGCGCCATATCGGGATTGGTGTGGCAGTTGAGGCACGCCTCGTCGCGGATCTGCAGCGGCCGCGCCAGGTAAAGCGAGCGCCCGGTCGGCGTGTCGCGCACGCCCGAGATCTCCTTGAGCGGGCCGCCGCCGCGGAACGTGTTGAGGATGTCGCTCTCCCAGTCGACCGCCTTGTTGCGCGGATTGGTCGGGTTGAACGCGGCTTCCTTGTAGGCGTAATCCGGATACTTTTTTTGCAGCAGGTGCATGATCTCGGTGGCCGCGAAGGCGGGCACGCTTTCCGGCAGGAACTTGTCCGGATCGTAGGGCAGGAGCGGGCGCACCTTGCCGACGGTATAGCCGCGCATGGAAAGCGCCGCTTCCATCATGACGCCGGCATTTCGCAGCACTTCGTCCTTCGCGTTCTTGTGCAGCAACTCGTAGGACATGAAGCCCGCGACGCCCAGGCCGATGGCGAACACGACGATCAACACCAGGTTGAACTTGAGCCGCAGACCCATGGCTTCCCCCGCTCCCTTTTTATTCCGGCCCCGCGAGCGCGCGCCGGCGATTTTTCAGAGGCAGCTTACACTGAAGTCGCCGGCTCGCTCGCGCACTAGGTCTCATCCTTCTGTCAATGACATGGGTTTTCTTCGGCGGCCGAAGCGTGACGCCTAAGCAAACTTCGGCAAACTTCGCGGCGCGGCATTTTTCACGCTGCGGACGCACTAGAATCGCGCGCTCGATGAAAGAACGGCTGAAAGGCGGGGAGTGGCGCAACGTCGGCACGCTGCTGCCCTACCTGTTGGAATACAAATGGCGCGTGGCGGCCGCGCTCGCCTTCCTGGTGGTGGCGAAGCTCGCGAACGTCGCCGTGCCGCTGGTGATGAAGCGGCTGGTGGACGGCCTCGACGCCGCCACCGCCATCGTCGCCGTGCCGGTCGCGCTCCTCGCGACTTACGGCATCCTCCGATTCTCGACCACGTTTTTCCAGGAGCTGCGCGACGTGGTGTTCGTGCGCGTGGCGCAAAGGGCGATGCGGCGCATCGCGCTCGGCGTGTTCCGGCATTTGCACAGCCTTTCGCTACGCTTCCATCTCGAGCGCCAGACCGGCGGCATGACGCGCGACATCGAGCGCGGCACGAACGGCATTT
>JBJMWH010000086.1:0-5682 GCA_045810245.1 Burkholderiales bacterium
GGCGCTGCGCGAGCTCGCCGCTCCTGCCCTTCCGTAACGGCGAGAGATCGGCTTCAAGGACGCCGAAGTATCCTTCTCGGGCTCCATATGCCACGGCTACTTCTTTTCGTCTGGCTCGCGAACGCCTGGTGCGCCGACGAGGCGGCGGGGCGCAAGCTTTATCTCGAAGGCGTGACGCCTTCCGGCGAGCCGTTGCGTGCCCTGGTCGGATTCGGCCAGACGCCGCTCTCGGGCCAGGCGGTGGCCTGCGGCAACTGCCACGGCGCGGACGGCCAGGGACGCCCGGAGGGCGGGGTGCTCCCGACTGCGATCGGCTGGGAGGAGCTCACCAAGCCTTACGGGCATGCGCACGCGAGCCGCAGGCACGGCGCCTTCGATGAGCGCAGCTTCGCGCGCGCCGTGAACGAAGGGCTGGATCCGGCGGGCAACCGGCTCGACTGGGCCATGCCGCGCTACGCGCTGTCGCGTGCCGATGCCGAAGCGCTGGTGGCCCATCTGAAGCGGCTGCGCGAAGAGCGCGCGCCGGGCGTGGGCGAGGCGGCCCTGCGCATCGGCACGATCCTGCCGGATCGTGGACGCCTGGCGCCGGCGGCGGGAGCGATGCGCGCCGCGCTTGCCGCCTACGCCGAAACGCTGAACCGCGCCGGCGGAATCCACCAGCGCCGGCTCGAGCTCGTCGTGGCGAGCGACTACCGCGAGGCGCGCGATCGCTTCGCCAAGGAGCCGGTGTTCGCCTTGCTCAGTCCGGTCGAGCTCGAGGGCAAGGGCGAGCTCGGCGCCTTCGTCCTGCGGGCGAAGCTCCCGACCGTCGGGCCCTTGAGCAGCGCGCCGAACCTGATTTCCGAAAGCCACGGGTTCGTATTCCAGGTTCTGCCCGGGCCGGCCGAGGAGGCCGCCGTGCTGGTGGACTTCGCCGCGCGCCGCGCCGGCTCTGCGCTTCGCGGCGCGATCGTTGCCTCGGGCGCCGCGGCGGACGACGAGGCGGCGCAGGCGGCGGATCGTCGCTGCGCGCAACGCGGCTGCGGCGAGCTCACGCGCATCGGCTGGTATGCGACGCGCTTCGACGCCGCGGCAGCAGTGAAGCGGCTCAAGGCCGAACGGCGCGAGCAGTTGTTCTACTTCGGCGCGGACGTCGAGTTCGGCCAGCTCCTCGACGAGCTCGGCCGGGCATCCGATGCGTCGTGGCGCCCCGTGGTCTATGCGCCCGGCGCCCTGGCGCGCGCGGCGCTCGCCGCCCGCGAGCGCTTTTCCAGCGCTCTGTTCCTTGCATTTCCGGCCGCGCCCGCGGGACGCTCGCCACAGGCGGCGCAGGCGTGGGAGGCGCTGCGGCAGGAGTTCAAGCTGGGCACGCAATACGAGGCGGCGCAAATGGCGGCGCTCGCAGCGGCGAGCGTGCTGGTCGAGGGGCTGCGCCGCGCCGGAAGGCAATTGAGCCGCGAGCGTTTCGTGCAGGCGCTCGAGAGCCTCAACAACTACGACCCCCAGGGCTACGGGCCCGTGGTGAGCTTCGGCCCCGATCGGCGCGCCGGCGCGCGCGGCGGCTACGTGGTCGAGCTCGACGCGGGCCGCGGCTTCGTGCCGGTCTCCGGCTGGATCGCGCTCGACTGAAACCTCATTTCCGTGCCGGTTGCGGCACGGCGCGCGGCTCGAACACGAACTTCCAGTCCGAATAGCGCTCGGCGCCTTCGAACTTTGCGTCCGGCGCCGTGAAGTTGCCGGTCTTGAGCGGCTTCGCCTCTGAGCGGCTGTGCACGCCGGCGATGCCGCCGCCGGGCGCGTCGAGCAACACCCAGTCGGGCTTGCCGGTCAAGGGGTCGGCGTAGACGCGGCGCAGGTGCCGGCGGAACACCGGAAAGCGGCTGTCCTCGACCAGGTCGTCGAGCGTGCGCGGGAAGCGCGGCTTGCCCGCCGGCGTGCCGGCGTAGTAGTTCATGAAGGCTTGGCGGTATTGGTTGCCGACGAACAGCAGCTCCTGCTCGCGCTCCCGCTGGGCGGCCGTGCGCCAGACGTCGCCGGTCGCGGCGAGCGCGACGCCGAAGAGCGCCATCGCGATCAGGATGCCGAGATACGTGAAGCCGCGTTCATTCACAATGAGTTGTACGGGCGGCCATCGCCCATGGTTCCGATCGCGCCGCTTTTCACGTCGTACACCGCCCCCTGGTCCGGCGCCGGCGGTGCGACCACCACCCAGCTATCCGCGCGCTCGGTGATCGGATCCGGCGGAATCTTGCGCAGGTAGCGGCGCGCGACCAGTTCGTCCAGGTTGGCGGGATAGCGCCCGGTATCGCCGAAGAACTTGTCGAGCGCGTCGCGCATTGCGGCGAGGTCGCTTTGCAGGACGGTTTCCTTGGCGAGGTCGACGCGGTGCAGATAGCGCGGCACCGCGAGCCCTACCAGGGCGCCGACGATCGCGAGCACCACCAGGAGCTCGATCAGAGTGAAGCCGCGCCTGGCTACCATGTCTTGTACGGCGTGCCGTTGAGCGCGTTGCCGTCGGTGCGCGAATACACATCGAAGACATCGTCGCCTTCCTCGGGGGCTTGGGGCGGGCTCGCGTAGCTCCTCTTGCCCCAGGTGCCTTCGGCCGGCGCGGCCTGATCCGGAAAGGTCGGGTCGCGCGGCAGGCGGCGCAGGAAATAGATCGCGCGCCGCTCGGGGCTGCGCACGTCGGGGACGCCTTCGACCAGCGCGACGAGCTTCGGCGGATATCCGGACTGCTGCGCCAGCCTGAGGATGCGGCCCTCGTCGGAAGCGCGCTTGTACGCGTCGATGGCGCTGCGGATCTCGCGCAATGCGGCGCGCAATTCACGTTCCTTGTTCCGCTTCACCGTGAGCTCGACCAGCGGCACCGCCGCCCCGGCGAGCAGACCCACGATGAGGAGCGTCACCACCAGCTCGATCAGCGTGAAGCCGCCGCGGGGCACGCGAGTCACCACTCGATTCTCATTGCTCCACCCGCAGCTCGTGCTTCGCTCCGGCGACCGACTCGAGCGGCCGTCCGCCGGTGCCGACCGGCGAGGCCACGGTGAGCTCCACCGGGATCGCGGCCGCCTCGGTCACCGCCTTGAAGGTCACCTCCACCAGCGGCGCGTCCCCGGTCGCACCCGAGGCGCCGCCGCGATTGATGCTGACGAGGATGCGGCCGCGCGCCGGATCGACCTTGTGGTTGAACACGGTGCGCGCTTCGCCTTGGCTGAGGAGCGAGCCTTCCTTCACTTCGACCACCGCGAGCTTGAGCGGGTCGTACGCGATCTGCAGCGACGCGCTCGCCATCGGTTCGCCCGCCTTGGCGTTCAGGCTGAGCGTCACCGGCTCGCCGATGCGCGCTGTGCCCGGACCAATCCAGCTGAACTCCACGCCCGGCGCCTTGGCTGCCGCGGCCGGGCTTGGAGCAGCCGCTGCCACCTGGGACGCTGCCGCAGCGGCGGCCACAGCGGGAGATACCGGCGCCGCCGCGACTGCCGATGCCGGAGCAACCGAGGTTGGAGCTGCGGGAACCTGGATAGACGGCACATCGGACGGCGTGGTCCTCAGGGCGATGGGCTGGGTGCGGAACGCGGCCTCGGTGCCCGACCAGAACTCGGCCACCTGCGCATCGGCGCGGCGCACGTTGCGCACCACGCGCGGCGTGATCGACAGGATGATCTCGGTCTTCTGGCGGTCGTCGATATTGTTGGAGAACAGGCGCCCGAGCACCGGGAGGTCGCCGAGGCCGGGCACTTTGGCGGCGCTCGAGCGGTCGTCGTCGCGGATCAGGCCCATCAGCATCTGGGTCTCGCCGTCGGCGAGGCGCAGCACGGTGCTCGCGTTGCGCGTCCCGATGTCGTAGACCGTGGTGCCGTTGGCGGTCGTGCGCCGGTTCGACGCGGTGCTCACCTCGAGGGCGATCCGGATCGCGACCTGCCCGTCGAGATGCACCTGCGGCTCGATGTCGAGCTTCAGGCCGACGTCGAGGTACGTAACGGTCTCGGTGGTGATCGGCGTCACCGCCGAGGGCGTGATCACCGCCGAGATCACCGGCAGGCGATCGCCCACGAGCACGCGCGCCTTCTCGCGGTTGCGCACGCGCACGCGCGGGTTGGACAGCAGGTTGGTGAGGCCCTCGTCCTTGCGCGCCGTGAGCGTCACGCTCGGGGAGGGCGACACGGTGGTGGTGGACGAGCGGCCCAGATCGCGGCGCAGGTCCTCGAGCGTGAGTGCGCCGCCGGTGGTGTCGATCAGGCCGAGGGTCACCTGATCGGGCCACTTGATGCCGAGCTCGGTGAGGCGGGTGCGCGCCACCTCGAGCACCTCGATCTCGAGCACCACCTCGGGCTCGGCGCGGTCGTGCGCGGCGATCAGCTTCTCGGCGATGCGGATCACCTCCGGGGTGTCGCGCATCACCAGGAGGTTCAGCTTCTCGTCGATGAACACGTCCTTGGTCTTGAGCATGGTGCGCACGAGGTTCAGCGTCGTCTTCACGTCGGCGTTTTCCAGGTAGAAGGTCTTCATCACCAGGTCCTGGTACTCGCGCTGCTTGGCCGGCGTGTTCGGATAGATGAGCACGGTGTTCTCGGACAGGACCTTCTTTTCCAGCTGGTTGGGCAGCAGGATGAGATCGACCGCATCCTCGACCGACACGTCGCGCGCGAAGATGGTGGTCTTCAGGTCGGCGCGCACTTCGCGGTCGAAAATGAAATTGATGCCGGTCGAGCGCGACAGGCCGTCGAACACCTGCCGCAGGTTGGCGTCGCGGAACTGGACCGACACCGGCTTGGTGAGGCGCGAGCGCAGCACCGGACCGGCGAAGCCCGCCTTCACGCGCTGCTCCTCGATCAGCCGCTGGAGCGCCTGCGCGTCGCGCTGCCCCGGGCTCTCCATCAGCACGAGGCGCAGCCGCTCGGCCGCGCCGTCGACGTCGCCGCTCTTGAGGGCGGCCTGCGCCTGCGCGACGATGGCGCCGAGCCGCTGCTCGGTCTCGAGCGCCGCGATGCCGGCGCGCGCGCGCGGCTCGCTCGGGTTCACCACGAGCGCACGCTCGTAAACCTGGCGCGCCTCGTCCGGCTTGCCGGTGATGCGCAGCTGATCCGCCGCGCGCACCAGGCGGTCGCTCGAGCGCTCGCGCGCTCGCAGCAGGTCGACCCGGAAGCGCGTGTTGTCCGGCTCGCGGGTCGCGGCGGCGTCGAGCCTGGCGAGGCCGTCCTCGACTTTACCGGCGTCGACCAGCTCCTGGCCCTCGCGGTTCAGGCGCTGTCCGGTTGCGCACGCGGCCAGCAGGAACACCGCGACCATGGCAAGGCGTTTCATTTTGCGTTCCCCAGGCTGAGCGTCTGCTTGAGCTTGAGCGGCAGGTACGTGAACACCATCTCGTCGGCGCCGACGGCTTCCACCTGATAGAGCTCGTTGACGCTCTCGCCCTCCGACACGGCATGCACCTTGTCGCCTTCGACGATATAGAGCACGCGCTTACCGCCCGTGGCCTCGAATGCGCCGAGGAACGTGAAGGGCAGCGGCGGCGCCACAGGGGCCGGCGGCGGATCCGCGAGCTCGGGCTCGGGCGCGATCGTCTTGACGGGGGGCGGCGAGGGTGGCGGCTGCCACGAGTGCGCGGCGAAGGCGTCGCCCTCGGGGCGCGTCTGCGCATCGCGGCGGAGCAGCTCGATGCGCACGCTCTCGCTCTTCGCCGCGGGGCGTTGCGCCGGG
>JBJMWH010000087.1:0-5239 GCA_045810245.1 Burkholderiales bacterium
CGCAATCCCAAGACCGGCGAGGAGATTCCCATCAGCGCCCGCCGCGTCGTCACCTTCCATGCGAGCCAGAAGCTGAAGGCCATGGTGGAGAAAGCACGCCATGGAGCAAAGCCGCAGGAAAGCTGAACTCCCGCCGATCCCCGCGAAGCGCTACTTCACCATCGGTGAGGTGAGCGAGCTCTGCGGGGTGAAGCCGCACGTGCTTCGATACTGGGAGCAGGAGTTCACACAGCTCAAGCCCGTGAAGCGCCGGGGCAACCGCCGCTACTACCAGCACCACGAGGTGCTGCTTATCCGCCGCATCCGCGAGCTCCTGTACGAGGAAGGCTTCACCATCAGCGGTGCTCGCAACCGCTTGGACAATGGGCATGAGGAGCGGGCCGAGCCCGTCGCGCGCGGCGGCCGCCCGGAGGCCGCCGTGAGCGGCGTCGACATCGGCGCGATCAAACGCGAGCTGCGGGCGGTTCTCGACCAGCTCCAGGGGTAAAATTCCACCTTCGGGGCGTAGCGCAGCCTGGTAGCGTACCTGCATGGGGTGCAGGTGGTCGCGAGTTCAAATCTCGCCGCCCCGACCAGAACCTCAGTGCGTGCAGTAATTCGTACTGCAAAAAGCCGTTCGTGCTGCACCATCCCGCGATGCTGAAGAAGCCGTTGAGCGACCAGTGGAGGGCGTGGATCCGGCAAAACGTCGCCCGCGGCTGCTCCCGAGAGGAGCTTTCCCGAATCCTCCTCAAGGAGGGGTTCGATGTCGTCGACATCGGGAGCGAGCTCGGTCCCGCGCCGAGCAGCGCGTCGAAGGCCGCGCTACCTCCCCGACCCCAGCCGAAAGCCGCGCCGAAGGCCGCTCTCCTTCCGGGACTCGAGCGCCATGGCGCGCCGCGGCTCGAGCTCTACACCGTCGCCAACTTTGTCGATGCGCGCACCTGCGCGGCCCTGGTCGAGCTCATCAAGGCAGGCCTGAGGCCCTCCACGATTTCCTCGGAGAATGCTCCGGAAGCCAGCTTCCGGACCAGCCGGACCTGCGACCTCGATGAGCGCTATCCAGTCGTTCGCGAGCTGAATCGAAAGATCTGCGCCGCGCTGGATGCGAATCGCAGCTACGCCGAAGCCACCCAGGGCCAGTACTACGAGGTCGGCCAGGAGTTCAAGGCGCACACCGACTACTTCGAGGCATATGAGCTCGAGCGGTTCTCGACCGCGACGTGGGGCCAGCGCACCTGGACCTTCATGGTGTATCTCAACGAGCCGGCCGCCGGCGGCGAAACGCACTTCGTCGACGCCGGGTTCGCCTTCAGGCCGAAGCTCGGCCAGGCCGTGATCTGGAACAACCTGCACCCGGACGGTCAGCCCAATCCGCACACCCTGCATCAGGGCATGCCGGTCACCTCCGGAGCCAAAGCGATCATTACCAAGTGGTTCAGGCGGCCGCGTTGACGCGCGCTGCGCTGTGAACAGCATCACCGCCGACTCCGCGAACAACAAGCTGTGGAGCATCCTCGCCGTCGCTGAGACCCGCCTGAACGTCTCAGGAGGCCGACCGGGAGCTGTTCTTGAGCTTCATTCGCTCGATCCGCACCCGTGCGATCTCCGCGCGGGTCTGAATTTCGAGCAGCGTTGCGCTCACCGAGCCACCGGAAATCTGCAGCTCGCCTGCAGCGATCGGAAGCTTGAACCGCCTCGGGCCGCAGCTTCCAGGGTTGACGTAGAGCACACCGCCGCGCTCCTCGATGCGCGGCTGGTGCGAATGGCCGGACACCACGACGCGGAATCCCGCTGCGGCCGGATCGAGGTCGAGCTCGGCGAGGTCGTGCAGCACATAGATGACGACCCCGCCAGCCTCGAGGACTTGCGTTTCGGCAATGGCCCGCGCCCACGCGTCGCGGTCGTTGTTGCCGCGCACAGCGGTTACCGGAGCGAGCGTCCTCAGCGTGTCGAGCACGGCTGGGTCGCCGATGTCGCCAGCGTGGACGATGACATCGCTGCCGCGCAGGAACTCGAGCGCCTCTGGCCGCAGCAGGCCGTGCGTATCCGAGAGGAGCCCGACCCGCGTTTCTCTGCCCGGGATGGCTAGGCCTTCTTCCCGCCGTCGAGCTCGCGCAGCACCGCGGCGAGGCGCTCGGCTTCGGCGGCGAAGCGGGCCATGAGGAGCGCGAGCATCACGGCGGCGTCCTGCACCGCACGAAGCTCGGCGCGGGCGCGCTCCACGGCATCATCGCCTGAGGTCGGCATCGCGCCGAGTTTACCGCGCGGCGGATATGCTAATCCCAGGAGAAGCGGTAGAGGAGCCCGACGCCGGTCGAGGTACCGGTTTCCGTCCGCAGCGCGAGCCGCTGCGTGAGCGAGAAATCGAGCTTCACGAGCTGCGATGCGGCGGTGCCCAATCCCTGCTCGTAGCTGATGTATAGCCTGTCGGAGAGGCGCTTGCCGACCGCGACCACACGATCGGCCGCCTCGCCGCTGCCGCGCAGGGAGATCTCGTCCAGGCCGAAGGTGCGCGCGATGCGCCGGTCGAGCGGCACGCCCTCATTGTTGGCGAGCAGCGCGCCGGCGGCGGCCTGCAGCATGCCGAGGTCGCCCTTGGTCGCCTCGGCCGGCGCCCGCCCGAGCACCAGCCAGGAGAGCTTGTCGCCTTCCGGCACATTGGGATTCGACACCAGCTGCACGCGCGGCGACTTGGCGTTGCCCGAGACTTGCACGCCGACCTCGACCTGCTGCTTGCGACGCCACGCCGTGATCTGCAGCGACGGGTTGTCGAGCGGCCCGTCGAAAATGATCACGCCGGGATCAACCTGCAGCGTCTGGCCGTACGCGAAGAAGGTCGCGTTCAGGGTTTCGATGCGGCCGTAGGCGCGGAGCTCCCCGTCCTTGGTCGTCTCCACCTGCAGCTTGCCCTTGATCTTGCCCTCCAGGCCAAAGCCGCGCACCTGCAGGTCGTCACCGAGCTCGAGCTGCAGGTCGAGCGCCACCGGAAGCTTCGCGGGCTCGCGCGGCCCGGCGGCTTTCTCGCCGACGATCACCACGTCCTCGCCGAGCTTGGGCATGCGGCCCTTGTCGAGCTCGAAGTAGCCGCGGTCGCCGCGCAGCGAGCCGCTGAGCGCAAGACGTTTCTCGACGATCCGGGCCTCGCCGCTCCCGGACGCCACCAGGCGCATGTCGGGACGTTGCAGCAGCGCGAATTTTTCAGCGCTCCACGAAAGGCGCGCCCCGCCCTCGGCCAGGCGTAACGGCAGGCTGCCGGTCGCGGTCAGCTTGCCTTCCCCGCCTTGGATGGAGAACTGCTCTACCCGCAGGACGTCCTTCTCGAGCGTCGCGCGCAGCTCGCCCCCCTTCAGGTACACGCCGAGGGGTGGCGCGTCGAAGCCGAGCGCTTCGCCGTGCAGCGTTCCGGCAAGGGTCGGCTCGCCGAGCGTGCCGCCAACCTTCAGATCGGCGGCAAGGCGGCCTACGATGCGTTGCTCGACGAGCACTGGCTGGGCCGCGGCGCGCAGATCGACGTCGCGCACCTGCGCGACCAAGGCGAGCGGCGAGCGCGGGGTGAGGCCGAAACGCGGCGCGCCGGGCTCCGGGTTGAGGTCGCCTTTCACCGTCGCGGTGCCATAGCGTGAAGCGACCTCCGCACTGACGTTGATTCGACCGTCGATGAAGCGCGCGTCGACGAGCGCCTTTTCCAGCCCGAGCGCGAGCTTGCTGCTTTCCCCCTGGGCGAGGCTCAGGTCGCCCGCCGTGCGGTGCACCGTCGCGGTTCCGCTGAGCCTGGGGCTCGAAGCGACGTTCCATTGCCCATCGAGGATCACGCCCGAGCGCATCTGCTCGGAGAGGCCCGCCAGGTTGACCAGCCACTGGGTCGGAAGCGCGTGGAATTCCCCGCTCGAGACGAGCTTCTCGCCGGACCACGCGAGCTCGGCGATGGTGATGCGCCCGTCGGCGAAAGTCGCATCGAGCCGGCCAACCTCCACCCGGCCCTTCGCCGCTTTTAGCGCGACCGGCGCGGTGAGCTCGACCGGATAGGGCCCCGCATTGCGCAGCGTCTGCACTTCGCCCGACCAGCCGGCTTCGCCGCGCCAGCCGCCGCGCAGCCGCGCCTGGAGGTCTAGGCCCTGGCCGTTCGCCGTGAGCTCGGCGGCGTGCTTGGCGAGGCTGCCGCTCGCCTTCGCCCGAGCGCTCCTGAGCTCGATGCCGGTCGGCAGGACGAGGTCGCTTGCCTCGGCGGTAAAAGCGGCCTGCGGCTCCTCGAAGGTTCCGCCCAGCGTGCCGTTTGCGCGCAGCGCCCCGCTCAAATCGCCCAGGAAGTACTCGATGTGCGGCACCTCCAGCGCCCAGCCGAGCTCGTCGCCGGGCCTGCCGAAATCGCCGCGCGCGGTGAGCCGCGCGCCGCCGAGGCTCGCTTGCGCGGCGACGCGCTGCGCGCGCGAGCCGGAGATGCGCGCGGCGCCCTGGCTCGCGAGTGGCTCGCCTTCGAGCGTGCTGTCGCGCACGACCCAGCGCGCTTCGACCGTGGGGTGAGCGCCGAGCGTTCCGGCGCCCTCGAAGGTGCCGTTGACGTCACCGCCGGGATATTGGCCAAACTTCGCCGGGTCGAAATGCTCGAGTTTGAGGTTCGCCGCGAAGCTCATCGGCTCAGAAAGGCGCAGCCGTCCGCTGCCGGTCGCGGCGCCGCCTTGCGCCTCGGCGCGCACGCTGCGAATCTCGACGAGGTCGCCGTCGCGAACCACGTCCGCGGAAATGCGCATGCCGTCCTGCGAAAGCGTGCCTTGCAGCGTCTGCCTCGCGCCGGCCGAGAGGCGCAGCGGTCCGGACAGTCGCGTCGACTGCAGCGTCGAGCGCAGCGAGCGCAGGTCGAAGTCCGCGACCTGGACGTCCACCTCGGCGCCGCCGCGGCCGAGCGCGCCTTTACCGACGATCGTCCCGCCCGGGCTAAGGGCGAGCCTGACCTCCTGAAGCGCGGCCGATTCGAAGTCCCGGGCGGTGAAGCGAGTCTCGAGGCTGGCGAGTGGAATGCGCTGCTTGTCGAGGGGGCCCGGTGTGTTGTTGCGCGCCGAGACCGTTCCCGCCAGGACGTAGGCGGGGCTCGCCTTGGCCGAGAGCTTCACGCTGAGGCCGGTGTTGGGCCAGTCGCGGTTCAACTTGGAGAGGTCGACCGGTCCGGCCTGAGCGTCGATTTCGGCGAGCGGGCGCGCGGCGAAAGCCGTCACCACCGCGCGGGCTTTCGCGGGGACGTCGGCGATGCGGCCGTCGAAGG